>DJDD01000170.1:0-7672 GCA_002430925.1 Flavobacteriales bacterium UBA5933 | reverse complement strand
TTTCTACCCTATTTTAATTCGAGAAGATTACTTTTAATATCTCGTTTTTAAAACAATTTTTCCTAAATCTTTTATTTCTTCTTGACTCGTAAAGAATACTTTACCTTTCTTGGTTATTACTTCCCAAGCAATTGTGCTTGTTATGTCATCAACAGCTCCGTTTTCTGTAGCATCGTTAATAATTTCGAAAGTTCTGTCGTCTATAAATTTTACTGGTTGATGAAAATCTTGATGTACAATTAGTAAATCTCCTTTTCCATCTAATGCAGCTTGATAAATTTCTTGTAGATCAGTAATTACTTGTCCTTTACCAACAGCTTCTTGCATTTCTGCAATATACTTTGCACGGTCGTTATGTTGTAGTTTTTTTATAAATTCCCAAGCCAATTTCATGAACTCATTTTTTTGAGTTGGAGAATTAAAATCTGTAGATACACTTCCGATGTAAATTGATGGATTGTCTGCTACTGTAAGGATAAGACTGTAGTTTTCTTCTGTAGAGACAACTAAACATGGTAAAGAACCTTCGGGATTCGCACGAAGTAATGCTTTATCTACTTGGTTATAAAATTCTTTTAATTGATTAGATTGTTTGTTACCTTTTGAGAATAAATGAGATAAATCGTAATTAGCTTCTGTATATGGAAAATCATCATTTTCTATTTCTCTAACAATAGAATCATTTAATGCTTCATATAAATGAACTCCTTTTTGAGTAAGGTACAAAACAAGGTATTCTTTGTTTCTGTTGATTTCTTTGATGAGAGGGCGAATAGCAAAAGAATCATCTATCCAAACACCTTCTGTAGTTAAAGGCCAAGTTGTACGAATGAACTCGAAAGTATTTTTTGATAAATAGATATTTATACTTTCTAAATTTTTGTGAACTTCAAGTTCATCAGGTAATTGATTTAATTTTTCTAAAATATCCTGAACTTCTTTTTTATCGTATTCTTTCAAGATTCTTTCTTCAGCCTCTTTAACAAGATTTTTTAATTGAATCAAATCTTTCTGATTATCAGGAGAAGTTCTGTGTGTATTGAAAGCGATTGTTACTGAAGGCGAATTTTTCTTACTCGCTAATTCTAATAATTGGTCTTTTATACTCATGAATTAATAAAATTAAGTTTGACAATTTTAATGAAGATACTATTTTTTATTTATAATAGTCTGATAATTAATAAGATTAACTTTTTTTAAACACTTAGATTATTCTTGTGAAATTAACTTATTCTACTAATTATCAAATTTTAGAGATGAGAGTTGTTTTTAAAATATTACGTAAATATGTATTTTATATTATCTTTTAACGTTCTTTATTTTAACTTTGTCTTAACTTTATAAAGTTGAAAGAAGAGTTTTTTATTAAAAATTATTCTTTACTACCAATAAATTCCAATGAGAAAAATAGTATATAGCTTTTTATTATTTATCATTTCGATTCATTCTGTGTTTGCACAAATTAGTCGAGATAGTATTTTGGAATTACAACAAGTTGAAATTCTTTCAACCAATCAAAAATCAGTTATTCCTGCACAAGTATTAAAAGGAGAGCAACTTGAATCACTTAATAGTCATTCTGTTGCTGATGCAATTCGTTATTTTTCTGGAGTACAAATAAAAGATTACGGCGGAGTTGGAGGTTTGAAAACCATTGATGTTCGTGGAATGGGATCGCAACATGTAGGTGTTTTTTATGATGGAATACAATTGGGGAATGCACAAAACGGGATTGTTGATTTAGGTAAATTTTCCTTAGATGATATGGAAGAAATTTCTTTGTATAACGGTCAAAAAAGTAATATTTTCCAGTCAGCAAAGGATTATGCTTCTGCTTCTGCAATATATCTACAAACTAAAAAACCTGTATTCAAGAAAAATAAAGATACAAATATTACTTTACGGTATAAGTTAGGTTCTATACAATTGATTAATCCATCTACAAGAATTGAACAAAAAATTAATAATCAATTGTCAGCGGTTTTGAGTGCTGAATACATTAAAACAAATGGAGTATATAAGTTTCGTTATCAAAGAAATAATAGAGACGGATCAACAGCTTATGATACAGTTCTGAAAAGAAGAGATGGGCAAGTTGATGCAAAACGAGTCGAATTAGGTTTATTTGGTAATGGATATAATTCGAACTGGAATGTAAAAGGTTATTTATTTAATTCTGACCGAGGAGTTCCTGCAGCTATTGTTCGAGGAAGATTTGACGGAAGAGGACAAACATGGGTTGATAAAAATTATTTTGTACAAGGAAGTTATGAAAAAAGATTTAATAAATTTCAATCTAAAGTAAATGCAAAGTTTGCATACGATTTTACGCATTACACTGATACTGTTTCTACAGTAAAAACAGAAAATAGATATGTACAACGAGAAGCTTATATTTCTTGGGCAAATATTTATTCTGTAACTGAAAAATGGGATGTAAGTTTTTCAACAGATTATCAATTTAATAATTTGGATGCTGATTTGAGAGAATTTTCTTATCCTACAAGACATACTAATTTATTCGCATTCGCATCTACCTACCGTTGGAATAAGTTTTATTTACAGGGTAGTTTATTAGGGAGCTTAGTAAAAGAACGTGTAAAACAGAATACAAGTGCTCCTAATAAAAATATATGGACACCTACAATCATTTTAAATTATCAACCATTTGCGGGTAATGATTTTAGTATAAGAGCATTTTATAAACGAATATTTAGAATGCCAACCTTCAATGATTTGTATTATACAAATGTTGGATATTCTAACTTAAAGCCTGAATATACTACACAATATAATTTAGGATTTTCGTATAAAAAAATTACTAATTCTTTTTTTAAATCATTTGCAATAGAAGCAGATGCGTATTATAATGAGGTTAAAGATAAAATTGTAGCAGTACCTTCTGGAAGCTTATTCAGGTTTACAATGCTTAATCTTGGAAAAACAAAAATGAAAGGGCTTGATGTAAAAGTTAAAACTTCTTTTCAGTTAGGAGAGTTTTATTTTTCACCTTCAGCCAATTATAGTTTTTTAGAAGCACAAGATTTTAGTGACCCAACAGATACTTTTTATAAAAATCAAATTCCTTATACACCTAAAAATAGTGGTTCTTTTATTTTAGGAACAAAATATAAAACATGGAATTTCAATTATAGCTTTATTTATGTAGGAGAACGATATAATGTGCATAAAGATAATATTAGAAATAATAGATTGAATCCTTGGTTTACAAATGACTTAGGATTAAATAAAGACTTTAAATTCAATCAATATTCATTTAAAATTTCGTTCGAGTTAAATAATGTATTAAATCAACAGTATGATGTTGTTTATAATTATCCAATGCCAGGAAGACAATTCAAATTAATTTTAAGTGCTAGTTTATGAAAAAAAATATTAGAATAATCTGTTGTTTTTTCTTGATTACACTTTTATATAATTGTACACAAGATAATTATATTCTTGATGAAGAAGATGATACAATCACAAATCCAGAAAATACCAATGTAAAAGGGTTTTATTTATTAAATGAGGGTAATATGGGAAGTAATTCAGCTACAATTGATTTTATGGATT
The DNA here is from genome assembly GCA_002430925.1 of Flavobacteriales bacterium UBA5933. GTDB lineage: Bacteria > Bacteroidota > Bacteroidia > Flavobacteriales > Weeksellaceae > Empedobacter. Next base: position 4,096 of record DJDD01000170.1, on the reverse strand, counting down.
TTACCCTAGGTGTTTATCGAAAAAATATTTATGCTACAGCTAATCCAACAATGGTAAAAGAATTAGGAGATGTTGGTAACGATATAAAAGTTTATGGGAATAAATTATATGCTGTGATTAATGTTTCAAATTTTATTGAAGTAATGGATGTAAAGACAGCAAAGCATATTGCAACAATTCCTTTGGAAAATGGTCGATATATAACTTTTGCAAATGGGAAAGCTTATGCTTCTTCTTATGCAGGTCCAGTATCCATTGATCCCAATTCTCCTTTAGGAAAAGTTGTAGAGATTGATACTCTTAATTTATCAATAACTAGAGAAGCAACTGTTGGATATCAACCAGAAGAATTAGAAGTAGTTGGTAATAAATTATTTGTTGCTAACTCAGGAGGTTATAAACCACCAAATTATGATAATACAATATCTGTAGTAGATTTAAATACTTTTAAGGAAACAGATAAAATAGAAGTAGCGATTAATCTCCATCGATTAAAAAAAGATTCACAAGGTGATTTATATGTTACTTCTAGAGGAGATTATAAAACAATATCATCTAATTTATACGTTATTAATTCAGAAACATATCAAATTAAAAAAACATTTAATTTACCTGTGTCTAATTTTACGATAGATGATAATAAATTATATTATTACTCAAATGAATTTAATTATAATACAGGAAATTCTACAAAATCCTATGGTGTTATTGACACCAATTCAGAAGAGGTTATAAATAATACTTTAATTAATGATTCAGAATTAAATAATATAAAAACACCATACGGAATAGCAATTAACCCACAAACTAAAGATATCTTTTTGACAGATGTAGGTGATTATGTTTCTATGGGGTTTGTTTATTGCTTTGATAAAAATGGAACGTTTAAATGGAAAACAACAGCAGGAAATATTCCTGCTCATTTTGCATTTATTTATAAATAAGAATAATGAAGAATACAAGAAATATAATTTGCATAATATTAGGGTTATTTGTTTTACAAAACTGTAGTGATGATGAGACAGCAACTACTCAACCAGAAGAAAATAAAACACTTGGAAGTTCATACAATGGAACACGTTTAAAAGTTTTATCTATAGAACCAAACATTTCTGAGGATGCTACTTATACGTGGAAATTAGGTACAGAAATAGTTGGTAATGAAAAAGTTTTAGGATTTGTTTCAGATCAAATAGGGACTTATAATCTAACCTTAGAAGTAAAAACATCCTCTTCAACAAAAACATTTTATACAACAGTTAATATCAAACAAGAAACAGTTTCGTATACTAAATATATTTCACAGGTTTTTGATTATTTACCAGCTGTAGGACAGTTTGTAAATCAATTACCAACTTATGTAACAGGTGATAGCCAAACTGAGATGGTGGTAAAAGCAGGACAAGAATTAATAGGGAAAGAATCTGGAATTATTAGTTTAGGTGGTTTTGGAGGATATGTTATTTTTGGTTTTGATCATACCATTATAAACAAGTCAAATGCGAGAGATTTTAAAATTCTAGGAAATGGTTTTGCAGGATCTTCAGAACCAGGAATTATATTAGTTGCTTATGATAAAAATAAAAATGGAAAACCAGATGATGACGAGTGGTACGAAATTGCAGGAAGTGAATATAACAATTCAAACACAATAAAGAATTATGTTATTACTTACCAAAAGCCAGTTGTAGAAAATAATCAACCAAATGATGAATATATAAAATGGTTTGATAATCAGGGTAATTCTGGTTACAAAGTAAAAAATGCATATCATAATCAATCATATTATCCATTATGGTATCAACAAAATGATTTACAGTTTACTGGAACACTTTTGCCGAGTAATTATACACAAAACGATACAACTGGATATTGGACAGGAAAACAATATGCATATGGTTATGCAGATAACGCTAGTAATGCTAGTGAAGATTCTAATATTGATATTGATTGGGCAGTTGATAAAAATGGGAATTTAATAAAATTAATGGGGATAGACTTTATTAAAGTTTATACAGGAATTAATCAAGAAGCTGGTTGGTTAGGCGAAATATCAACAGAAGTTACAGGAGCTTATGATCTTCATATTAAATAACAATAAAAACACTTATAAAATGAAATTTAATTTTACAAAAAAGATTTTTCTTAATCTTCTGTTTGTTTCATCATCAATCTTATTTTTAGCATCATGTAACAACGATGATGATGCATCTGCAGTTGTAGAGCAAAGTATTGTAACAGCAGATTTATCAAAATTTGATTTATCAGATGGAACTGAAGTAAATGGAGGAAAAGTTTGGTCTCAAACATTTACGGCGGACACAGAATTAAACATTGGGATTTTTAATTTTAATCATAATGGATCTCAATATTGGACTGGTTTTACAGTAACTAATAGTAGTGATAATACAGATCATCTTAATACAGATGATGGTTGGTTTGGTAGTCAGTATGGAACGATGCCTAAAGGAGGTGCAGATGGAGAAGGTACACCATTTTTAGTTTCTTATGCAGATATAACTGGTCCAGATGAATATTTAGAAAAAGGAGAAGAAATAACTCCTAAAAACTTTACATCTATTGTTAAAATAAATGATATCGCGAATAAATACAAGGCGAAAAGTGTAAAATTAGCTATAAGTCCTTGGCCATATTACGGTGCATTGAATGGTGATCAGTATGCGAAAAAATTTGTAAAAGGAGATTATTTTGCTGTTAATATTTATGGTGTTTCTGCGAATAACCAAATTACTACAGAAAAACCTGTTACACATTATTTTGTAGATTTCCGTAATGCAGTAGGTAATATTTCTACAACATGGCAAGATGTTGATTTGTCTTCTTTAGGAGAAGTTAAATACTTACTATTTATTTTGGAAACAACAGATGTTGGACAATACGGACCAAACACTTCTGCTTATTTTACAATGGATAAGTTAAAAGTAGAAAAATTATAATAAAATGTTGATTGTAACGAAAAGGTAGATTAAACTATGATTAACATATTGTATTCTAACTAATATCGTTATAACATCATACTTTTATCACTAATAAAAAAATATTCGGGAATCGTGTACAAATAACGAACTTTCAAGCAGCTGTAAGTAATATTTTTATTAAAAATCAGATTACCAATAAAACAAAATACTTTCGCGACTGAAGTAAATCATTTCTATCTCATATTTTTAGATGGTAGTTGAATTAATTCATAATGAATTTCGCATATTAGTTTCCTTCTTTGCAGGTATTTCAAAACATTAATGCTCCAAATAGCAGGATTAAAAATAACCGAGAAAAAATTACAAAAAGGTAAAAATCAAATGAATGTTTCAAATTTACCAAAAGGTATTTACATTATAAAAACAGACAATAAAACATTGAAATTAATCAAAAAATAGAATCAATTTTGTAAAAGTAAATAGTAGTATTGTTCAATTTTTACTTTTTTTAAGAAATAAAATATTGTTGTATTTTTAATTACATAAACTATTATTAAATTCATTGTAGTCAATCTTTTTTTGTAAACATAAATCGATAAATAACACAATTAATTCTTATATAAGTTGTTTTCTTTATAAGTAAAAAATAAAAAAATATGAAATATTCAAAAATAGTAGCAGTTGCATTAGGTTTATCTTTCTTACAAAGTTGTAGCGAAGACGAAACAACAATACAATTGTACGATAGTGTAAAATTAAACTCAAGCTATAGTACAAAAGCTAATGTACCAACATATATAAAACCAACAATATTAGGATTTCCTGTCGCTACATACACTTGGACAGATGTAACAAATGGAACCTCAACTGTAATAAGTCCAGAAAGAAATTTGGTCTATACATTTATGAGTACTGGGAGCTATAAATTAAGATTAGCTGTACAATCAGAAAAAACAGGAGAAACCAAAATAGCATCAACTACAGTTGTAGTAAAATAATAGTTGGTTATATTATCTATTTTTTGATATTAAACGATTTAAGTTTTTAAAAATAAATTATTCATATAAAAATGTTGAGCAATGCTCAACATTTTTACTTTCTACTCTATTCTTTCTTTTGGGCAATCACTTCGTGCCGGGCTTTCCCTTACAATCTTT
>DJDD01000112.1:5853-7056 GCA_002430925.1 Flavobacteriales bacterium UBA5933 | reverse complement strand
ATTAAAACATCATATCTTTTACCCCATGGATGATAATAAAATAATGCTTGATATTGATTTTCTGCTTGCCAAAAACTTCCACTAACGTAAGTAGGATCTATTTTTCCTGTTTTTGTATTTTTTGCAACATATTGATAGTTATAATATCCTTGTTTTAGGAATAATTCTGTTACCCAAAGACCCGAATCATCTTTTTTTAATTTAGATTTTTCATCAATTGTCCAGTTGTTAAAAGCTCCTACAACATAGGGTACATATAATCCGTTTTGATCATCAAATGTATCTAGAGCAAAGTATACCCAAGAATAATCTGCTTCAGAGTTTGCTGCGTATTCATTTCCATAACGAATACTTCTTATATAAAAATTACCATTAATATCTGGGTAATCATCATAAACAAAGTTCTTTTTAGGAATATCTGGATGTAAAACAGTATGATAAACACTATCTTTTCTGAATGTTTTTTCTGTTGTCATACTTGCAACTCCTAAATTTTTATTATCAAACCAATTGTACTCTGATCCTCCAGGAAATAATATATCGGGATTATTATATGTTAATTGATTACTTCTTGAAAATGTAGGACGATCGACAAAATAACTTTCTTTCCAATTATTATTTTTCATTAAAAATAATTTTGCACCATCAGGAACTTCTGTCAGATTTTGTGTTGAACTAATTACATTTATTTGTAAACGCTGATTAAGTTCTGGATTTGTTGGGTTATTAAATCTAGAAACTAACATATCTACATCTACTAATTGTTCATAAATTGCAAATCTTTGTGTAAATAAAGGTTTATCTTGATTATCTAAATAAACTTTTAAAATATAATTACCTGGCAATTTCACATTCATTTGTTGATTAGGAAATTGTATTTGATAATTTGTATATCGCTGGTAAGTATTAAATGAATTTTTATATACTCTGGCATAATCATAATTAACTCCATTAAAATATTCGGATTGAAATGCACCAGATTCTGACCAATCTGCATTTCTATGTTCTATAGTATATTGATATCTTTTATAACCAGCATTGATATCATCAAAAAGAAAAATTAAATATTCATCAGAGTTCAATCTAATAATTGGTGTATTATCATTTGATTGAGGATTAAAAATTTGTAAACTTTTAATATTATCTGGTGGTTGAATTTCATTATATTGACTAAATACAATAGAAGCTATAAAGTAAAATATA
>DJDD01000112.1:4137-5659 GCA_002430925.1 Flavobacteriales bacterium UBA5933 | reverse complement strand
TCGTATAAATTTTCATTTTCTCAGGTTTTATATGGTAAAAATACAAAAAAAGCGTATGTTCTATTCATAAGAACATACGCTTTATATAACTTAAATTATTTATATTTAGTACAAAGGAGGAAATTCATTTGGCTTCGTTTCACTCATTACCTCATAAACTTTTTCTACAATATCATCTAATGATGGTTTAGAAAAATAATCACCATCTGTAGCATAAGCTGGTCTATGTGCTTTTGCAGTGACCGTAACTGGAGCACTATCTAATGTAAAATATCCTGCTTGTTTTTCTAGAACTTCTTGTAATAAGAATGCGCTTGCTCCTCCAGGGACATCTTCATCAACAATAACTAAACGATTTGTTTTTACTAAACTTTTAGCAACATCTCCATTGATGTCAAAAGGCAATAAAGACTGAGCATCTATAACTTCTGCAGAAATACCTAATTGCTCTAATTCTCTTGCTGCCTGCATAACAATACGCCAAGTAGAACCATAAGTAAGAATTGTAACATCCGTACCTTCTTTAGTCACTTCTACTTCTCCAATAGGTGTTGTAAATTCACCTAAATTTGATGGAACTGGTTCTTTAAGACGATAACCATTTAAACTTTCTACAACAATAGCTGGTTCATCAGCTTGTAATAATGTATTATAAAAACCTGCAGCTTTTGTTAAATCTCTAGGAACTAGAACATTTACACCACGAACTAAATTCAAAATCCCTCCCATTGGAGAACCAGAATGCCAAATACCTTCTAATCTATGTCCTCTAGTACGTATAATTACTGGTGCTTTTTGAGTTCCACAAGAACGATAGAAAACTGTTGCTAAATCATCAGAAATACCTTGTAAACAATATAGAATATAATCTAAATATTGTATTTCTGCAATTGGTCGTAAACCACGCATTGCTAATCCAATTCCTTGTCCTAAAATAGTTGCCTCTCTAATTCCTGTATCAGAAATTCTATCAATACCGAATTTTTCTTGTAAGCCTTCTAATCCTTGATTTACATCGCCAATATTACCTGCATCTTCTCCAAAAACTAAAGCTTTAGGATATTTAGTAAATATTTTTTCGAAATTATTACGTACAATAACACGTCCATCTTCTAAATCTGGACTATCAGAATAAATTGGTGCTATTTGAGTAACTTTTGTTGCTGTCCCTGAAAGTAATCCTGCTGAGTATTTTTGTTCTTCTATCTTTAAATGAGTAGACAACCACTCGTTGATTGCTAACTTAGAACTTAAATTTTCTTGTCTTACTAATCGAAATACTTTACGAACAGTAGAATAAACATCTCTTTTGAAAGGACTTTTCTTAGCTTTAAGATGATTAATTTCTATATCAATAAAAGCTTTGTTTGAACTTTCCTCTGCAACTTTTTCTAATAAATCAATTGCTTGATTTTTTAAATCTAAAATTGGATTTAGATAATCATTCCAACATTGTTTTTGAGATGATTTAACTTCAGCTTTTATCTCAGCTTCTAATTGGTCTAATTCTTCTTCAGTAATA
>DJDD01000112.1:3301-4034 GCA_002430925.1 Flavobacteriales bacterium UBA5933 | reverse complement strand
TCTAATTCTTCTTCAGTAATAATTGACTGATTATCAAAACCTAAAATATACTCACGGAATTTTGTAATTCCATCATATTCTTTTTCCCAATTTAAACGATCTTCGGATTTATAACGTTCATGTGAACCAGAGGTAGAATGTCCCTGCGGTTGAGTACATTCTTGTACATGAACAATACATGGTATATGCTGCACTCTTGCTAATTTTTCTGCACGAGAATAAGCTTCAATTAATGCAGGATAATCCCATCCATTTACTGTTATAATTTCATAACCTCTTTCATTATCTGTTCTTTGAAAACCAGATAACAATTCAGATAAATTTGATTTTGTACGTTGATATTCTGCAGGAACTGAAATTCCATAACCATCATCCCAAATAGAAATTATCATAGGAATTTGTAATACACCACCAGCATTTACTGTTTCCCAAAAATGTCCTTCAGATGTACTTGCATCTCCAATAGTTCCAAAACCAATTTCGTTTCCATTGATAGAAAAATTTTGTTCTTTATCAGCTTCAGGAACATTACGATAATATTTTGATGCTTGCGCTAAACCTAACAATCTAGGCATTTGTCCTGCTGTTGGAGAAATATCTGAACTTGAATTCTTCTGAGCAGTAAGTTTTCTCCAAGATCCATCTTCATTTAAAGAACGCGTAGCAAAATGCGAAGTCATTTGTCTTCCTCCTGATGCAGGTTCTTTTTCTAAGTCTGTAAAAGCATATAATT
>DJDD01000112.1:0-3140 GCA_002430925.1 Flavobacteriales bacterium UBA5933 | reverse complement strand
AGTCTGTAAAAGCATATAATTGAGCAAAAAATTCTTCAACTTTCAATTCTCCAATAGCAAACATAAATGTCTGATCTCTATAGTATCCTGAACGAAAATCTCCATTTCTGAACACTTTTGCCATTGCTATTTGTGGTAATTCTTTTCCATCACCAAAAATTCCAAACTTAGCTTTACCTGTCAGAACCTCTCTCCTACTTAAAAGACTTACCTCTCGAGATAAAAAAGCTACTCTATAATCACTTATAATTTGGCTTTTAAATTCTTCGAAGGTAATTTTATTTACCTCTTGTGTTTCCATTTCTTTTGTTTGTTGCAAAACAAATTTAACAAAAGATTTTGTAACTTTCAGTATTCTATTTTCGTCTAATAAATTATAGAATACAATTTTAAACAAATTAAACGGTAAAAAATTAATCAATGAAAAAGACTCTACTTAGTTTGTGCTTATTATTTTCAGTAGGTTCATCTACTTATTTAATAGGACAAACAACCCCTAAAAATGCTACTTTCATTACACAAGTTGAAGGTATTAAAGAATATAAGCTTGGTAATGGTTTACAAGTTTTATTAATTCCTGATCAATCTCAAAGCAATGTTGCTGTAAACATTGTTTATCATGTTGGTTCTAAACATGAAGGTTATGGTGAAACAGGAATGGCTCATCTTTTAGAACATATGTTATTTAAGTCAACCAAAAATTTAGGTGATATTAAAAAAATGTTATCTGATAAGGGTGGACAAGCAAATGGAACTACATATTATGATCGTACAAATTATTATGAAATTTTCCCATCAAATGAAGAAAATTTACGTTGGAGCTTAGAGATGGAAGCTGATCGAATGATCAATACAACGCTTAAACAAGAGGATTTAGATAAAGAATTTTCTGTTGTTCGTAATGAATTTGAGATTGGAGAGAATAATCCTTCTCGTGTTTTAAGTCAACGCATAATTTCAGCTGGTTATTTATGGCATAATTATGGAAAATCTACTATCGGTTCTAAACAAGATATTGAACGAGTAAAAACACCACAACTTAGACGTTTTTACGAAAAATATTATCAACCTGATAATGCTACCTTAATCATTGCAGGAAATTTCGATGAAAAAAAAGTTATTGATTATGTTAATCAATATTTCGCGGTTATTCCAAAACCAACTCGAGTTATTGATGAAATATTAACCGTAGAACCTGCACAAGATGGAGAAAAATATGTAGAAGTTAAAAGGGCTGGTGATATTCAGTCGGTAGGAGCAATGTATCATGTCGCATCGTACAGCGATAAAGATTATGCAACAATAGATGTATTAAATCAAATTTTAACTTCTGATCCTTCTGGTTATTTATTTAAATCTTTAGTAGACACTCATAAAGTTTCTGACATTGGAGCTTATTCTCCTGAAGTAAGAGATGCAAGTTTTTTTTATTTTGAAGCTGACGTACCAAAAGATAAAGATATTAAACAAACTACTAACGACATAAGAAGTGAGTTAGATAAAATTCCTACCATCAACTATACTGATCAAGATGTAGAAAGAGCAAAAGCATCTTTATTAAAATATATAGAAAATGCAAAAAACAATACTATTAACTATGCTGTTAATTTAAGTGAATCTGTTGCTGCAGGTGATTATCGTTTAGGATTTTTATACCGAGATAATATTGAAAAAGTAACAAAAGAAGATGTAAAAAGAGTTGCTGAAAAGTATTTTAAACCTAATAATAGAACAGTTGGTGCATTTATTCCAACTAAAGATGAAGTACGTGTACAACCAAATGAATTTACGAATAAACAAATTACAGATTTAGTTTCTAATTATAAAGGAAAAGCTACTGAAAAACAAGCTAAACCCTTTGAAGCTTCTATAAAGAATTTAAAAGCTCACTATTCTGAAGGTAAATTAGCAAATGGTTTAAAATACGGTATCATTGATAAAGAAATAAAAGGAGATAAAGTTGTTTTATCATTTATTCTACCTGTTTCTAATGAAAAAGAGTTAGCAAATAAAACAGAAATAGCTGGTTTAACAGCAAGTTTAATGATGTCGGGAACAAAAAATCTAACAAAAGAACAAATAAATGACAAACTAGATGCATTAAAATCTATTGTAAGAATTAATTTCCGTGAACAAGCTCTTTTCATTAATATAACAACGTATAAAAATTCTTTAGATGAAACAATGAAACTTGTTAAGGAAATTATTACTGAACCTGTATTCCCAGAAGCAGAAGTAAATAAATTAATTAATGAGTCTCTTACTGGTATAGATGCTCGAATGAATGAACCACAGAGCATTGCTTTTAATGAATATTCTCGTAAAACTTCTGAATACACAAGTTCTTCTATATTTTATACTCCAACTTTCGAAGAGTTAAAAGGAAAAATAAAGAAAATAAAAAAAGAAGATTTAATTAATTTTCATAAAAATATATTAGGAGCTCAGAATGGAGTTGCTACTATAGTTGGTATTAATGATAAATCATATATACAAAATTTACTAAATGATAGTTTTGGGAAATGGGCAAGCAAATCTAAATACGAAAAAATTTATCCAAAATTTACATCAACTAAAAAAGTAGATGAAATATTTAATGTTCAAGATAAAGAAAACGCAGCGGTAGTTGGAGGTATTAACTTTAAAATGTCTGAGCAAAGTAAAGATTATCCTGCTATGGTTATGGTAAATGAAATTCTTGGAAATGGAGGTTTCTTATCTGCTCGTATTCCTATGAGATTAAGAGAAAAAGAAGGCATTAGTTATGGTGCTGGTTCTTTTATCGCTATATCAGATGATCCTAGTGATGACGTTGCTGCATGGACATATTACGCTTTTTTTAATCCTACAAAACGCGAAGCAGTTGCAAATGCATTAAAAGAAGAGATTTCTCTAGCATTGAAAAATGGACTTACTGTTGATGAGTTAAAAACAAATATTTTAAGCTGGAAAAATGCAAGAAAAACAGATTTAGGAACTAACAATGAATTGACAAGTTTATCTAATAATTATTTATTAAATGATATTAGCTTTGATAAATATGATGAATTAGAGAAAAAAGTTGAAAACCTTACTATTGATGAGGTTAATGAAGTATTAAGAAAAAATATTTCTTTAGATGGATTAACTACAATTTATTC
>DJDD01000113.1 GCA_002430925.1 Flavobacteriales bacterium UBA5933 | reverse complement strand
GCGGCATCCTTTTTAGATTTGGTGATTGTATTTCGACTTCGTTCAATAATCAAGTCGAAAATGACCAAATCTAAAAAGATATAGCGTAAAAGCCGACCCAAAGGGATTGCCCAAAATAATAAATTAAGTATAATACAAACTATCTACCACATTATTATTACTTTAGTAGATATCAAACAATTAAAATCACGTTTATGAAACATCTATTATATTTATTATTAGGAACACAATTTGTTTTATTCTCTTGTGAAAAAAATGAAAGTAAGAGAGATGATTTAGTTTTTGATAAAGGTAATAAAGTAAGTAATGATAAATTCGTAGGAACAGTACACCAAGCTATTTTAGGAAAAATTGGAACACAAACAAGTAATGTTACTTTTGAACCAAAAAGTAGAACCAATTGGCACTCACACCCTGGTGGGCAAACATTATTGGTTACTGAAGGTATAGGATACCATCAGATTGAAGGAAAACCTGTCGAAATTATCAGAAAAGGAGATGTAATCAATATTGATAAAAATGTGAAACATTGGCACGGAGGAAGTATTGACTGTGGAATGACACATATTGCAATAAGTATTAATCATGAAGAACATCCGTCGAAGTGGTTTCAACCAGTAAGTGAAGAAGAATACAATAGCTATATAAAAAGTGAATCATAAAACAAGTGTCATTATTAATTAATGACACTTATTTGTTTATAAAATTAGAAGTTCCAATTTTTTAAATCTCCAATGAAATGATGAGCTGTTAAATCATAACGAACAGGAACAACAGATATATAACCTTCTTCTAAAGCTTTTTCGTCTGTATCATCACCTTTATCAAGGTTTTTAAATTCTCCACTCATCCAATAGTATGTTCTACCACGAGGATCTTCTCGCTTATCGAATTTTTCTTCCCATTTTGCATCAGCTTGTCTACAAACTTTTATTCCTTTAATTTGATCTTCCTCAAGTTTTGGAATATTTACATTTAATACAACACCTTTTGGTAATTTATTTTCTAAAACTTGTGCAATAATAATTTTTATAAATTTTTCTGCAGCCTTAAAATTGGCATTATAAGAAAAATCCGAAAGAGAAAAACCTATTGCAGGAATACCTTCTATACCTGCTTCTACAGCAGCAGACATAGTTCCAGAATAAATTACATTTACAGAAGAGTTAGAACCATGGTTAATGCCCGAAATACATAAATCTGGTTTACGTGGTAAAATTTGTGAAACAGCTAATTTTACACAATCCACCGGTGTTCCAGAACAAGCATATTCTTTAATACCTTCATTTACTTCAATTTCATCACAAAATAAGGTTGAATTTATTGTTACTGCATGTCCCATTCCACTTTGTGGACTATCTGGTGCAACCACATAAACATCTCCAAATTCTTTTGCTATATCTATTAAAGCTCTAATTCCTGGAGCAGTGACTCCATCATCATTTGTTACTAAAATTAGCGGTCTTTCCATATTTTATTCTTACTTTTATTATTCGTTTTTACAAATGTAAAAAAACTCCTTCTAATTTCTTTTTTGTTTTATATTTGAGGGAAACTTAAATTATTAATTTAATAAATAATACAATCCAGTATGTTAATAAAAAAAACGTATGTTTTATTATCTTTTTTGTCTATGAGTTTACTAGCATTTTGCTTTTGTAAACCAATGTTAGATGGCAATGATGATAAAGAAAAATTAATCGTTAAAAATACACGAAATACATTAACCTATTTACATTATAAACCTGCTGTAATAGATGATAAATTTTCTGAGGAAGTATTCAATAGATATATAGAATACATAGATCCTAGCAAACGCTTTTTATTACAATCTGATTATAATTTGTTTAAAAAAGATTACCACAATCTAGGTAATTTTTATAAAAATGAAGATTTAAAGTTTTATAATTCTACTGTAGATACAGTTTACAAAAGAATCAATGAAGCTGAAAAATATGCAATGGAAGCTTTATCAAAACCGTTTGATTTTAATAAAAAAGAAAATTTAAACATTGATTATAAAACTTCTAAATATGCTACTAGTAAAGCTGATGCAGAACAGTTATGGAGAAAATATTTGAAATATAATGTTTTATTAGAAATTGTTTCTATGCAAGATGAAGTAAAAGGTGAGAAAAAAGATACACTTAATAAAAGTGAATTAAAAGATCCTTTAGAAGATAAAGACAAAAAGAAAATTACTAAAGATACTCCTTTCCCTGAAGTAGAAAAAATTGCTCGTGAGGAAGTAAAAGATTTAATTTCTGATTATTTCAGAAGAATTAAACAAACAAAAAGAGAAAGTTATTTTTCTATTTACATGAATTCTTTTACAGAACAATATGATCCTCATACTTCTTATTTTTCTCCTACAAGTAAAGAAGATTTTGATTTCGAAATCTCTGGACAAATGGAAGGTATTGGTGCTAAATTACAAGATAAAAAAGGTTATCCTACAATTGCAGAATTAGTAATTGGAGGACCTGCTTGGAAAGATGGTAAATTAGAAGTTGGTGACAAAATTATAAAAGTTGCACAAGGAAAGAATGGAGAAGCTAAAAATATCGTAGGAATGATATTGAGTGATGCTATCCGTTTAATTCGTGGAAAAAAAGGAACTGAGGTTGTTTTAACTGTTCAGAAAAAAGATGGATCTCAACAAACTATTTCTTTGATTCGTGCAGTAATAGAATCTGAAGAAGTTTTTGCTCGTTCATCTGTCATTACAGATGATAAAGGAAATAAATATGGTATTATTTATTTACCAGAATTCTACACACCTATGGGTAAAGATGAAGGAAGATATCCTTCTGAAGATATTAAAAAAGAAATAGAAGTCTTAAAGAAAGAAAATATTAAGGGACTTGTGTTTGATGTTCGTAACAATGGTGGTGGATCATTAGAAGAAGTTATTAAAATTTCTGGATTATTTATTGACAAAGGTCCTGTAGTTCAAGTAAGACGTAGTGACGGAATGTTAAAAATACACGAAGACAAAGATACTGATTTAGCTTATGATGGACCTATGGTTGTTATGGTAAATGAACTTTCTGCTTCTGCTTCAGAAATTTTTGCTGCTGCAATGCAAGATTATGGTCGTGCCGTAATCGTTGGTTCTCCTCAAACATTTGGTAAAGGTACTGTACAAACAATTTTACCTTTAGATAGACAAACAGGAAGTGATGAATATGGAGCAATTAAATTAACAATCCAAAAATTCTATCGTGTAAACGGAGGATCTACTCAATTAAAAGGTGTTCAGTCTGATATTTCTATGGTAGACCAATATACATACGAAGATATTAATGAAGGTTCTCGTCCACAAGCATTAAATTGGGATCAAATTAAACCATTAGTTATTGCTAAATGGCCTAACGCATTTGATTTAAGTAAAATTAAAGCAAATAGCAAAGCTCGTTTACAAAATAATGCTCAACTTAAATTAATGGATGAAAGTTTTAAATATATTAAATCTTTAGAGGACACAAAAGAAATTCCTTTAAATTTAGAAGATTATAAAGCTTACCGTAAAACAAGAGAAGATAAAATCAAAAAATTTGATGCTATCAGCAAATACAAAAACAGTTTGAAATTCTCTATGAATCAAAATGATCTTAATGCAACTAAAAACGATACTGTTCTAAAAGCAAAAAGAGACAATTGGTTAAAAGGATTACAAAAAGATTTTTATTTAAATGAAGCTGTAAATGTTTTAAGAGATATAAAATAATGAAACAAGATAACGGTTCATTTTATCATATTATATTTAAAAAATTAAGAAAGAACACCCTTGGTGTTCTTTCTTTTAGTGTAATAGTATTAGCTGCTGTCATATCTATTTTTTCTTATTTTTTTGCAACAGATAAAACAGAAGATGCAAACAGACAAGATTTAACAATAGCTTATGCCCCGATAGGTTACAAACAACTTACTATCGAGATTCCATTACCAAACTATTCTGATAAATTTAATTTTTCTGATTACTTATTCGGAAAAAAAATCGATTCAGAACAAATTAGTATTTCATCCTACAAAACTGAAGGTGATTTTATCATCTACACACCATATTTGGGAGATGGAATTAGTGGAGAACCTATTAAAATAAACTCTTCTAGTTGGACTAAATACGGAATAAAGAAAGATGAAATTGAAAAGAAATTTATATTTACTAAAACATACCTTTTAGGTACAGATTCCTATGGTAGAGATTTCTATTCTCGATTGATTATTGGAACTAGAATTTCTTTTTTAATTGGTTTTATTGCTGTTTTCATTTCATTACTTGTTGGTGTTACCTTAGGTGCTTTAGCAGGTTATTACAAAGGAAAAACAGACAATTTCATCATGTGGATAATTAATGTCGTATGGTCTATTCCAACATTATTATTAGTTATTGCAATTACATTAGGTATTGGAAAAGGATTTTGGCAAATTTTTATTGCAGTTGGTCTTACAATGTGGGTAGAAGTTGCCAGAGTAGTTCGTGGCCAATTTTTATCTTACCGAGAAAAAGAATTTGTCGAAGCGGCAAAAGCTCTTGGTTTTTCTGACCGCAGAATTATCTTCAATCAAATATTACCCAATGTTGTTGCTCCTATCATCGTAATATCTGCTGCCAATTTTGCTTCAGCAATATTAATAGAAAGTGGATTAAGTTTCCTTGGTATCGGAGCTCAACCTCCTACTCCATCGTGGGGAAATATTATAAAAGAACATTACAACCATATCATATTAGGTAAACAGCATCTGGCAATTTTACCAGGATTAGCTATTATGCTATTAGTACTTGGTTTTAATATCTTCGGAAATGTTTTACGAGATATTATGGATATAAAAAATTAAGGTTATTAAGATTATATGGGCAATCACTTCGTGCCGCGCTTTTGTTGCAATCTTTTTAGATTGACCATTGATTAAATATTGAAAATTCGTACAATCTAAAAAGGATTTCCACGACAATCGCTATTGCAAAAAATTATTAAAATAATTTAACTCATAAAAAAACCTGAATCTCACGATTCAGGTTTTTTTATATATTTTATTTATCTATTATTTATGATGAGGTTTTAAAGAATCTATTGATGGTACTTTCAAAGGATAAGTTCCTGTAAGACCAGCTAACTTAAATGAAGTATAAATCACCTTATTTTGTTTATTCCCTAATGCAATCACAGTAAATTGATTATTTACATCGTGTACAAAAACAGTATTATTACCATGCCACCAACCATTATGGTACAATAGCTTCTTACCATCTTCATACTCTAACATACGCATTCCAAGACCATAATTTTTATATCCTTTTTGTTCATGACTGTAACCTGTAAAAATCTCATCTTTTATTTTCTTTGGTAAAAAATCATCAGAATACATCGCTATATCTAGCTTAAATAAATCTCGAGGAGTCGAATAAATATTTTTATCTCCGTATGTTCTATCAAAATCATCCCAAGCCCATTCATATCCATTATATTTATATGATTTAGCTATAGTGTCTTTATCTTTATCGTAATCAAAAACAAATGTATTTTTCATCTCAAGAGGATCAAAAATCATATACTTCATTGCTTTTCCATAAGGCATTTTCATTACTTTTTCTATAATCAAAGCTAAAAAAGCAAAATTTGTATTCGAATAATAAAATCCTTTATCAGCAGGACGAATTTGTTTTACATTATACTCTCTAAAAGCATTTAAAACCCCTTGATTAGAAATTGGTTTTTCTCCATTTAGCATTACTTTTTTGTTGTTCCATAAAACGTTTGCATAATTAGGCAAACCACTTCTATGGCTCAATAAATTTCTTACAGTAATATCATCATAAGGAAACCCCTCTAAAATAGTATTTACTTTTTGATCTAAATTTATTTTGTTACGTTCTATTAACTTCATAATAGCCATAGAAGTAAAAACTTTTGATATAGACGCTATATGCAATGGAGTATTTTGATCAATTTCTCTTTTATGACTTGCATCAGCCATACCTTGGTATTTCTCAAAAATTATTTTTCCATTTTTTGCAACAAGAAAACCACCACTTACTTTTCCTTTTACCCAAAAATCATCATAAAATTTTGTAACTCCAGCTTTATAATGATTAATTTCTTGAGCTGATGATTTCATTGGTTTAAAATCTGCATTCCAATCTAGGGAATCATATCGTAAAGCATTAGGATCTTTTTTCCTTGTTTCTTCTTTGGCTTCTGTTTTGTTTTTCTTACTGCAACCACCTAAAACAAGTAGAGTAGAAGTAAGAATAACTGCTAAATATTTCATTTATTAGTTAGTCTTTTTTTATTGAGGCTCTAAAATAGATATTTATTTAAAATAATGATTTAAACCTTTTTTAATATTAAGTTTTTTTTATGATTTATTAGAAAGTTGAGATTTAAATTCTCCTAAAATAACACTTGTCGCAACAGCTACATTTAAACTTTCTGTAGAACCATTTTTTCCATAAAATGGTATACTTAACTTATTTGTTGTCAGTTTTTCTATAGCGGGAGAAATTCCGTTTGCCTCATTCCCCATAACTAAAATTCCTTCTTGTGGTAATTTATTTTCATAAATTGATTCACCTTCCATAAAGGTTCCAAAAATATTTCCATTATAATTTTTTAAATAATTTTCTAAATCGATATAATGAATTTTTACACGAGAAAATGATCCCATTGTAGACATAATAACTTTTGGATTAAAAACGTCAACAGATTCTTTTGTACATAATATATTTTCTACGCCAAACCAATCTGCTAATCGTATAATTGTTCCCAAATTCCCTGGATCTCTAATATCATCAAGTGCAATTGTCAATCCACTCAAATTTATTTCATCTTCATGATTTGGTAATTCACAAAGCGCCAAACCAACATTTGGAGTTGATAAGTAACTGATTTTCTTCAAGTCTTTTTCATCTACAAACGTCTTTTTTATACCATTTTCATCTGGCCAAAAATCTTCTGTGAGAAATAATTCTTTAATATTTATAGAACTTTTTATAACTTCCCCAATATTTTTAACACCTTCTACGACAAACAAATTATATTTTTGTCTATATTTTTTAGAACCGAGAGATGTTATTATTTTAATAACATTATTTGATAACATATTTTATGCAAAAAAGAATAACAACAAATATAACAATTATCTCCTGTTTAGGACTACTTTTTTATAGCTGTAGTACAACTAAAAAAGTTCCCAAAGGAGAATATTCTTTTGTGGGAAACAAATTTATTTATGATAAGGAAGATCCAGATATCAAGAAAAAAATTAATATAATTGATAAAGACCTTACTGATTACGTAAGACAAAAACCTGCTAGTAAGTTTCTTGGGTTCCTTCCATTATGGCAATGGGTATATAATTTTTCTCCAGAAAAATTTGATACAACTTTTCAAGAATATTACCATGTAGATGCATCTCAACGTAATCAAAAATTATTAGATAGTTTATTAACAAAAAATAAATTAGAAAAATATGTTGGTAAAAGTCTATGGTTACAACGATTTTATTATAACCAAGGTGATGCACCCGTATTATTGGATGAAAAACAATCTGAGTTTTCTGCCAAAAATTTAAATAGATTATTTCATGATAAAGGATATTTTGATTCTAAAGTAAATGTGTCTTATAAAAAAGACTCTATTGCTAAAAAAGCTGAAACATTATACAACATAAAATTAGGAGACCCATCTTATGTAGAAAATTTTACACAAAATATTTCTGATGCTAAAATTGAAGAATATCTTAATTCTCCAATGGGAAATCAACAATTAATACATTCTGGTGATCAATATAATTTCGGAAAATTTGAAAATGAACGAGATAGAGTTGTCGATTTATTAAAAAATAGAGGTTATTATGACTTTAATGATTCTGGTGAAGATTTATATTTTGAAGCAGATACAACTAAAAGTGATAAAAGATTAGATATTACAATGTTTATTGATAAATATGTACAAGATTCTATTAAAAAAGATAGTGTTGTACCATTTACTCAATATCATTTTGGTAAAATAAATATTTATGCTGATTCTAGAGAAAAAGAAGATGATGAAAGCAAATTAATTAAAGAAGAGTATGACAACTACAATATATTTTTTAAAGAAAAACCTAAATACAAACCAAAGTACTTTACAGATGCTTTTGTTATAAGACCTGGAGGTTTATATCGTCAGAGACAAGAAATACAAACAAAACGAAATATCTTCAAGAAAGACAATATAAATTTACATAGTTTTAAAATAACAAAACAAGATTCTATTTTGAATGTTGATGTATTCTTTACTCAAAAAAAGAAATATGATTTAAATTTATTTGTTGAAAGTTATGCTTCTCGTTATATGAATTTTGCCATTTCTCCAGGGGTTACATTAACTTCAAGAAATTTATTTAAAGGAGGTGAAAATCTTGAAACAACTTTAAAATCTACATTAGGTTCTGTAGATAAAGATTACTCTTTGAATAGCGATTTCTTAAATGCTTATGAAATTTCGTTAGAAACAAAATTAAAATTCCCTTATTTATTAACTCCAATCAATTTAGATAGAATTTTACCAAAACGATTTACAGCTGAATCTGCAATTCGAACTAATATTAGTACACAAAAAAATGTTGGTCTTGATAAAACATCTTATGGGTTTGGTTTTGATATGGATATATCTAGTTCTGAGTTTCAACATAAAGTATCTCTATTCAATACAGAGTTTATCAATAACGGAAAAAGAGACAGGTATTATGACATCTTTACTAAAGATAATCAAACTAAAAACTTAGTAAAAGATTTATATTATCAATACTACCCCAATGCGCCTCAATACGCTACAGATGATGAATTAACTGATGCTATTCAAGCAAATAAAGCTTTTCAAAATTCATTAAGTGGTGAAAATGCAAGGCTTTATGTTGATTTTGAAAATATGCTTTATAGAAAAGCTAATATTTCACAAAATGTAATTATAAATTCATTTATATATCAATTTACATACAATCAAGAGAATTCTTTTCGTACAATAAATAACCCTTGGTTTGTACAAGCAAAAATAGAATTAGCAGGGAATTTATTACACACATTAGATAAAGCTTTCGGGTTTGCCCATTCCAAAGATGCCAGTGGAAAAGAAGTTGGAAATATATTTGGAATTCCATATTCTCAATTCGTAAAATTTGATTTTGATATTCGTCGAAAATTTAAAATAGATTCTCATTCAAGTTTTGCGGCAAGATTTTTATTTGGAATTATTCAACCTTATGGTAATTCTGATGTTGCTCCTTTTGTAAGAAGTTATTCTGCTGGTGGAGCAAATGATGTCCGTGGATGGGCTCCATTAACATTAGGACCAGGAAGTAAACCTCGAATAGACTCTAGTACACAAAGTTTAGAATTTGATAATCTAAAATTACTTTTTAATACTGAATACCGTTTCAACATGTTTGGTAGTTTAGAAGGTGCTTATTTTATTGATGCTGGTAATATTTGGGGAACGGATAAATCAAGACAAGAAACATTATTTAAATTCAAATCTTTTTACAAAGAATTTGGTATTGGTTCTGGTATAGGTTTCAGATATCATATAGGAACATTTGCAATTGTACGCTTTGACTTTGGTTATAAGATATATGACCCTTCTTATGAAGAAGGAAAGCGTTGGCAATTTGATAACTTCAATATCTTAAAACCAAGATTACATTTCGGAATTAATTATCCTTTCTAAAAAAAGAAGTATATTTGTTTTTACAAAATTCTAAGACAATGAGTAGAAAATTTCCAGCCGGTGTTGCTACCGGTTCATTAGTTCAAGAAATTATTAATGATGCAAAAGCAAATCATTACGCTCTACCAGCGTGTAATGTTATAGGTTCTGATACAATTAATGCTGCAATGGAAGCAGCTGTAGAAGTAAACTCTCCAGTTATTATTCAATTTTCTAATGGAGGTGCTGCTTTTAATGCTGGTAAAGGATTAAAAGGTGAAAACCAATTAGCTCAAATAAAAGGTGCTATTGCTGGTGCAAAACATATTCATACTTTAGCAGAATCTTACGGTGCTACTGTAATTTTACACACAGACCACTGTGCTAAAAAATTATTACCTTGGATAGATGGTATTATGGATGCTAATGAAGAGCATTTCAATAAATTTGGAAAAACTTTATTCAGTTCTCATATGTTAGATTTATCTGAAGAACCATTAGAAGAAAATGTTGAAACTTGCAAAAGATATTTAGAAAGAATGTCTAAAGTAGGTATGACTTTAGAAATGGAATTAGGTATAACTGGTGGTGAAGAAGACGGAGTTGATAATACAGACGTAGATAACTCATTATTATATACTCAACCAGAAGAAGTTGCTTATGTATATGAAAATTTAAAATCAATTTCAGATAACTTCTGGATTGCTGCTGCATTCGGAAACGTACATGGAGTATACAAACCAGGAAATGTGAAATTAACTCCAAAAATTTTAGATAACTCTCAAAAATATATCAACGAGAAATATGGAGTAGACAATGCTGTAAACTTCGTATTCCACGGTGGTTCAGGTTCTACTTTAGAAGAAATTAGAGAAGCTATCAATTACGGAGTAATTAAAATGAATATCGATACTGACTTACAGTATGCATTTATGGAAGGTATTCGTAAATACTTTGATCAAAATGCAGCTTATTTACAAGGTCAAATCGGTAACCCAGAAGGTCCAGAATCTCCTAACAAAAAATACTACGATCCTCGTGTATGGTTAAGAGCAGGAGAGGTTTCTTTCAAGGATAGATTAATACAATCTTTCCACGATTTAAATAATGTAAATACTTTAGGATAATTACAATTTATCCTTTTTAAATAAAAATAGAGAATATGCCTTGGTTTATTAGAAGCAAGAAAAATATTACAACACCTACAGAGTCTAAAAAGGACGTAAAAAAAGGTTTGTGGTACAAAACGCCATCAGGTAAAATTATTGAAACTGAAGAGCTAAAAGCAAATATGTATGTAAGTCCAGAGGACGATCATCATGTGCAAATTGGTTCTCAAGAATATTTCGAGATACTATTTGATGAAGGTAAATACAAAGAACTAGATACCAAAGTTGAAAGTAAAGATCCATTAAATTGGACTGATACTAAACCTTATAAAGATCGTTTAAAAGAAATCAAGAAAAAAACAGGTCTTACTGATTCTGTTCGTAATGCTACTGGAAAAATTCACGGTAGAGACATTACTATTTCTTGTATGGATTTTAAATTTATCGGAGGTTCTTTAGGATCTGTAATGGGAGAAAAAATTGCTCGTGCAATAGACTATTCTATCAAACATAAAACACCATTTGTAATTATTTCTCAATCTGGTGGAGCTCGTATGATGGAGGCTGCTATTTCATTAATGCAATTAGCTAAAGTTGAAGCTAAATTAGTTCAATTAGCAGAACATCACATTCCATATATTACTATTCTTACTAATCCATCTTTTGGTGGTATTACGGCTTCTTTTGGATCTATAGGAGATGTAATTATGGCTGAACCTGGTGCATTAATTGGGTTTGCTGGTCCTCGTGTAATCAAAGAAACTATTGGTAGAGATTTACCAGAAGGATTCCAAACTTCTGAATTTTTATTAGAAAAAGGATTCGTTGATATGATTGTTCATCGTAAAAAAATGAAAGATAAAATAAAAGATGTGGCAGATATGTTAATGCCTATCAATTAATTATAATGAGTGCAAATATATAAGTAAATTTTTCTTTCAAATTTATTTGGAATATTCGAATTTGATTTTATATATTTGCACTCCAATCGCGAGAATAGCTCAGCTGGTAGAGCACGACCTTGCCAAGGTCGGGGTCGCGGGTTCGAGTCCCGTTTCTCGCTCTTTGAAATATAAATTC
>DJDD01000200.1 GCA_002430925.1 Flavobacteriales bacterium UBA5933 | reverse complement strand
AACTTTTTGGGGGCAGTGTAATAGTCTCTCCTTTTTTTATAATAAACTATTTAATCTTTTTAAAATTATATTTATTTAAATGGCAATTGCTACGCACCGTGCTTTCCGCTATATCTTTTTAGATTGGTCAGTGGATTTTGGATTAACCATTGAGCGAATTCGAAATAACCAATCTAAAAAGGATGTCACTTCAATCACTATTGCTATCAAAAATTAAAAATAAATGAAGTAAATATTAAAAACATTATCAAATGTATTTAATAACGATTTTAATAATTTTATTTATTATTTCTTCTTTTTATCCATCTCATCCAAATTAATTGTTAAATCCTTTAGACAAGGCTCAACTAATTTCTCTAATCTTAATTTTAATTCTGGAGTAGGATTTTTCATTTGCATCATTTCAGCATATGTAAACTCTCCCAACATCTTTTCTGAAGAACAAGTACAATATTTTTTAACTAATTCTTTTTTTGATTCAGACATCCCTTCTTGTATTGCTGTCTTTTCACAATAACTGATTGTTTCATTTTTTAAAACAGTATTATTTTTATCTGGTTTAGAATTACAAGAAACAATTAAAGCAACTAGCATTAATAGCAATACAACTTTATTCATCTTTATCATTTTTATTTTAATAATGCTTAATTTAATAATTTTTTTACAAAATATTCTATTGCTTCATTATATCCTGGTAATCCTTTACCTGAAATAATTTTCAAACAACTTTCACCAGTTACACTTACTTTTCTAAAATCCTCTCT
This sequence comes from Flavobacteriales bacterium UBA5933, assembly GCA_002430925.1. Classification (GTDB taxonomy): domain Bacteria; phylum Bacteroidota; class Bacteroidia; order Flavobacteriales; family Weeksellaceae; genus Empedobacter. Next base: position 5,168 of record DJDD01000200.1, on the reverse strand, counting down.
AGCATAAATATCAGAAATATGAACTTCTATGACTTTTGTTGTTATAGCTTTTATAGCATCAGATATGGCATAAGAATAATGAGTATACGCCCCAGCATTCAAAATAATTCCATCATATTTAAAACCTACTTCATGTAATTTATCAATTATATCTCCCTCATGATTGGATTGAAAATAATGCAGGGAAACATCAGGAAATTCATGTTGTAATTTTTTAAAAAAATCTTCAAAAGTTTCTGTTCCATAAATTTCTGGTTCACGTACACCTAAAAGATTTAAATTAGGACCATTTATTATTTGAATTTGTTTCATATTATTATTTTTATTATTTTTTATTACTTTGGCACAAGAATTGATAAAACCAATATAATCAACTGAATATCATACAAAATTCAATCTTACTCAATTCACCAACCCTTTTAAAATCTCAATTATACAATTAATTGAGATTTTTTTTTATTAATACCCATATTTACCTTTCCATTTTTGACTCAAAGATTGTTTATCTTGAAATTCTCTTTTATTATCTCCTGGTTCATAAAAAACAGAACCTATTAAATCATCAGGTAAAAATTCTTGCTCAACAAAATTTCCAGGAAAATCATGAGAATACTTATATTCTTTGCCATAATCTAACTCTTTCATCAATTTAGTTGGAGCATTTCTTAAACTCAAAGGAACTGGTAAATCTCCTGTCTGTTTAACTATTTGTTGTGCTTTACCTATTGCCATATAGGTTGCATTACTCTTTGGTGAATTAGCTAAATAAATAGCACATTGACTAAGTAATATTCTAGATTCAGGATACCCAACAACAGAAACAGCCTGAAAAGTATTATTTGCTAATATCATTGCCGTAGGGTTAGCATTACCAATATCCTCTGAAGCAGAAATTAATAATCTTCTGGCTATAAATTTCAAATCTTCACCTCCTTCAATCATCCTAGCTAACCAATAAACAGCTCCATTAGGATCTGAACCTCGAATAGATTTTATAAATGCAGAAATTATATCATAATGTTGTTCTCCAGATTTATCATAAGCAGCTAAATTTTGTTGAATACGCTCGTGAACAACTTCATTATTAATAATAATTTTTTCAGAAAATGAAAAACTGTTTATAACCAATTCTAAACCATTCAGCAACTTTCTAGCATCTCCTCCAGAATACCTTAACAAAGCATCGGTTTCTTGTATATCAATAGTCAATTTAGATAAAATAACATCTTCTTTCACCGCTCTATTTATCAAATCAATTAAATCTGTTTTATCTAAATGTTTTAAAACATATACTTGAGCCCTTGAAAGTAAAGCTGGAACAACCTCAAAACTAGGGTTTTCTGTCGTAGCACCTATAAGAGTAACCAAACCTTTTTCTACCGCTCCCAATAAACTATCTTGTTGAGATTTATTAAATCGATGAATTTCATCTATAAATAAGATAGGATTTTTGTTCCCTGAAAATAAGTTCTGGCTTTTAGCTTTCTCAATAACTTCTCTTACTTCTTTTACTCCAGAATTTATTGCACTTAACGTATAAAATGGACGATCTGTAAGTTCAGATATCAATTGAGCTAAAGTTGTTTTTCCTGTACCTGGAGGTCCCCAAAAAATCATAGAAGCTATCATATCATGTTCTAGCATCATTTTTATTGGTCCATTATCTCCAACTAAATGTTTTTGATTAATATAATCCTCAAGAACTTTTGGACGCATTCTTTCCGCTAAAGGAGTATTCATAAAACTATTCAATTTCAAATTTAATGAAAGGTAATCATTATCATTAAATCTGTATTCATTTTTTAATGTTTATAAAGCAAAATATAAGCCATAAAAAAAAAGAGCTTACTCAGCTCTTTTTTTTCCATGATTCTTTTTAGCATGTAATTCTTTTAATTTTGCTTTTTGCTCTGGTGTAAAAACACTATCAATAGCATAAAATTCTTTTTTACGAATTTCCGACATTTTACGTTTTAATTCTAATTTCTCTTCCTTAAAACTATCCTCTATCTGCTTTATTTTTAAAACTTGTGCATCTGACAAATTTAAATCAGTTTTTAATTTCTGTAACTTTTGTTCTCTAGAAGCTTCATCGTTTTTATCTTGAGCTGACGCATTAACTGAAACAAAAATAGAAGCAAAAAGAAAAATAAATCTATAATATTTCTTATTCATAATTATATATTTTTTTTATACTCTACTTTCTTTGACTTAATTAATATAAAAAGGTTTAAAATACGATTTGTTAAAATTATTATTGAATTAATTTTTCAAAATACTTGTAACGCTTATTGTTTTAATTCGACAAATGAAATATAAATATTTTTTTTTCAATTTTAAACCTTTTAAAAAGACTTTTGTCAAATAATATAATAAATAATAAAAACTACTAAAAAGTAAAATTAAACAAATGAGGTTAAGAAGTTTATTTGCTTTTATTTTTATATGCATTTGCGCAAATATGAATGCGCAAGAACTTTTGAAAATAAAAGGAAAAGTTTTAACAAGTGATAAAAAACCAGTAGAATATACTACTATATCACTAGAAAGCAAAGAAGATGGAGTTGTAGCAGAAGAATCAACTGATTCGAATGGAGTATTTAATATTCAAGCTAAAGCTGGAAGTTATATTTTAGTAATAGAACCTTTAGGATATGATATTATTGAAAAACAAATCAATATTACATCATCAACCAATGATTTAGGGATTTTTACAGCAAAAACTGATCAAACAGTTTCTTTAGACGCTGCAGTTATTACAGCTGAAAAACCTATATATAAAGTAGAGTTAGATAAAAAAGTTTATGATATGGCCAATGACCCATTGTCACAAGGACAAACTTTATCTGACGCTCTATCAAATGTGCCTTCGGTATCTGTTGATGCAGAAGGAAATGTTTCATTGAGAGGAAATGACAATGTTAAATTTCTAGTTGATGGAAAACCTTCAGGAATGTTAGGTGTTTCTGATATTGGTGAAGCATTAAAAAATATACCAGCAGAAAATGTTGAACGAATAGAATTAGTAACAAATCCTTCTGCAAGATACGATGCATCTGGGTCAGCTGGTATAATAAATATTGTATTAAAAAAAGGAACCAATACTGGTTTTAATGGATCAGTTTCTGTGAATGGAGGTTTTCCAAACACAGCTGGTACAAATGTTAATTTAAACTATAAAACTAAAAAATATAATATTTATACAACTCTAGGAACTCGTTATTCTAATAATCAAGGAAATGGTGAATCATTATTAACTAATTATTCTGATGGCATTGTTAAAAATTATCGTAAATCAAGTACAGAGAGAGATCGTATTAGAAGAAATTACAATGCTAGATTAGGTGGAGAATATTATTTAAATGATAAAAATACTATCGGTGGATCATTAGGATATCGTTATAATAATGGAAATAATATTAGCGATGTTAGTTATAATTTCCTAAACCCTGATTTAACATTAACAGATCGTTCTGCTCGTAATCAAAATACGAAAGAATTAGAAACAAATTTTGATGCAGACGTCAACTACAAACATGAATTTGATAAAAACGGTCATGAATTATCTATAACTGGACGATATTTTTATCAAAAAGAAGACGAAAATGGTCATATTCTAGGATTAAATAAATCAGAAGAGATTACTGACTATCAAAGAACATATAGTTTAGAAAAGCAAAACTCTGCTGTTTTTACCGCAGATTATGTTAAACCTATTGGTGAAAAAGGTAAATTTGAATTAGGTTCACGTATTGATTTAAGTAACACTAAAACAAACAGTGGAAATAACACAATTAATAATGACGGAACTGAAACACCTAATAGCGCATTTTTAGCTAATATAAATAACCAACAAAATGTATATGCGGCTTATGCTCAATTTGGTAATTCTATAGGTGAAAAATTCCAGTATTTTGCTGGCCTTAGAATGGAAAGTTCTGATATGAAAATTGATAACTATAATACAGGACAAACAATTTCTAAAAAATATACAAATCTTTTTCCTACTTTAACTCTTAATTACAAATTCACTGATAAAAATGAAATGCAATTAAGTTATTCTAGAAGAATACGCAGACCTATGGGATTTATGTTAATGCCTTTCTTTTCAAGTGTTAATGTTCTTGATTTGAGAAAAGGTAACCCTGATTTAAATCCAACTTACACTAATTCTCTTGAATTATCTTATATAACTACTGTTGGAAAATTAATGTTTACTCCATCTTTATTCTATCAGAAAACAACAAAAGTAATTAATGACTTCCAATCTTATAACTGGATAAAATCTGGAGATGATTACAATAAAGCATTTGAAACAATGCCAGTTAATGCTGGTGATGAAGATAGATACGGGATTGATATCACTGCAACCTACAAACCATTTAAATGGTGGAATTTAATGTTAAATACGAATTTATTTGGTTACAACAGAACAGGTTCATATTCTTCTACAATTAATAATTATTTAAATCCTGACACTGGGTTGGTTGAAACTAAAACTATAACTCAAAGTTTTGTAGGTAATGGATTCAGTTCAAGAGCAAGATTATCATCAAGCTTTATTTTACCTTCAGATTTAAAAGTACAATTTGCAGGAAACTATATGGGAGGAATGAAAACTGCACAACAAAAAACAAAAGATAATCTTTCTATGGATTTTTCTTTATCAAAAGATTTATTAAATAAGAAAGCATCTTTAACATTAAATATACGTGATGTATTCAACTCAAGAAAACGTCAAATGACGAATTATTATGATGATTCTCAAAACTATGAAAGTATGCGTTGGATGAAACGTTCGATTAATTTATCATTCACGTATAGATTTAAGAATTCTGGTGAACATGATAAAAACAAACAACAACCAGAAGCAAATAGCGATGGTTTAGATCAACAAGGTCAAACTGGAGGAATGTAATCACACAGACCTTTTTAAAATAAATAAAAAGCTCTATATCTGGTTAGATATAGAGCTTTTTTTCTGAAAAATCTTCTTTTTAGAATCATTGAAAAATCATTGTTAAATGTAAAACATATAACGTTTTTAGGCAAGATGTAAAGTCGTCAGAAAATTTTTATTATTTAATTATATTAATGATATTCTTAAAACTATATTTTTGAATTATCACTAATACTATTTTTTAGTGTGTAATTTGCAATAGTGATTG
>DJDD01000179.1 GCA_002430925.1 Flavobacteriales bacterium UBA5933 | reverse complement strand
TAAATGTTGTAATGGCAGAAACACCAATTGCAACAGGAAATAAAAAATCACTTGTAACACCTAATGATAATCCTAAACCTGCTACGATAAATGCAAATTCTCCAATTTGCGCCATGCTCATACCAACTTGAACTGATTGTTTTAATGATTGTCCAGACATTAAAGCACCTATAGCAGTAAAGACTAATTTACCAATAATTGTTATTAATGTAACGATTAGTATTATCCATTTATGTTCGTACATTGATACAGGATCTATCATCATTCCAATAGAAATAAAAAATATTGTAGCAAACAGATTTTTTACGGATTCAAAATTATGTTCAATTTTTTCAGCATAGACTGTTTCTGCTAAAATAGATCCCATTACAAAAGCACCTAATTCTATAGAAAAACCTGCGCTATCAGCAATATATACCATTCCTAAACATAATCCGACAGATATCACAAGTAAAGTTTCATCATCTAAATAACTTTTTATTGCTCGTAAAAAACTAGGAATAATAAAAATTCCTCCAATGAACCAAACAGCTAAAAAGAATCCAAGCTTTATGAAAGAAATAACCATTTCTCCGCCATTGAAATGTTGGCTAACAGCCATTGTTGATAGCATTACCATGAGTAAAATAACAACAATATCTTCTACGATTAAAATACCAAAAACAACTTTAGCAAACTTTTTTCTTTTTAATCCTAATTCATCAAAAGCCCTAATAATAATTGTTGTAGATGAACTTGCTAGTATTCCTCCGAGAAAAATACTATCCATAGTTGACCAATTCATAAATCGACCAGCAAAATATCCTACAGTTACTATACAAAATATTTCGACTATAGCAGTGATAGAAGCAGATCCTCCAACATTTAGAAGTTTTTTAAAACTAAATTCTAATCCTAAACTAAATAAAAGAAATATAACCCCAATTTTTGCCCATATTTCTACATTATGTTCATCTGCTATAGATGGTATAAGAGAGAAATGTGGACTTACTAAAAATCCAGCTATAATGTAACCTAAAACAAGAGGTTGATTAATGCGTTTAAAAATAAGTGTAGTAATTGCTCCTACGCAAAGTATAAGTCCTAAATCAGTAATAAGTGTTGGTAAGTGTTCTTCCATAAAAGAAATTAATCTCCTCTAAATTAGTGATTTTTCTTGGAAGAACTTTAATCAACAACTGTTAATTAGCGTTATTTCAGTATAAATTGAGATAATTTTACAATTATTTTAAGAAATTTTTTAAGCTTTAAAATGGAAGGTTGTCATCATCATTATTCATAGAGCTTGTAAATTCATTTCCAAAATCACCAAAAGCATCAGCAGGATTTATAGCTTCTAAATTCATAGAGCTTCCCATTTCTTGCGATGAACTTCCATCATTCATAGAACTTTGAATTTCAAAATCTCCACCAAAAGATGATTCTAAATCTGTAAATTTAGCTTGTTCATTGATAAAGCGCAAACGAACATTTTCTAAGGCACCGTTACGGTGTTTAGCAATAATAAATTCAGCTTGTCCTGCACAAGGTTCACTTTCGTCATCCCAATATTCAAGTTTATAATATTCAGGACGATAAATAAATGAAACAATATCTGCATCTTGTTCTATGGCTCCAGATTCACGTAAATCAGAAAGTAAAGGGCGTTTACTTCCTCCACGAGTTTCTACAGAACGAGAAAGCTGAGATAATGCAATAACAGGAATACTTAATTCTTTTGCAATAGCTTTTAAGGAACGTGAAATCATAGAGATTTCTTGTTCGCGATTTCCGTTTGCTTTTCCACCAGCTGTCATTAATTGCAAATAATCAATTAAGATCATTTTTACACCATGTTGAGAAACTAATCGACGTGCTTTTGCTCTTAAATCAAAAATAGAAAGGGCAGGAGTATCATCAATATACAAAGGAGCATTTTCTAATCCCTTTACTTTTGTATACAATTGTTTCCATTCATGATCTGCTAATTTTGCTTTACGTAATTTTTCACCCGAAATTCCTGTTTCACCTGAAATCATACGTGTAATAAGCTGAACAGATGACATTTCTAATGAAAAAACAGCAACAGGAATATTTTTATCGACAGTCATATTTTTTGCCATAGATAAAATGAAAGCTGTTTTTCCCATACCAGGACGAGCAGCTAATATAATTAAATCTGATTCTTGCCAACCAGAAGTAATTTTATCAATTTCTGTGAATCCTGAAGAAAGACCCGACATTCCTTCTTTTGTAGACTGAGCTTTTATTTTATCAATAGCTTCTGTAACTAAGTCTCTAGCCTCAGAATAACTTCTTTTTATACCTCCTTCGGTAATTTCGAATAATTTACTTTCTGAATAATCTAACAAGTCAAATACATCAGCTGTATCATCGTATGATTTTTCAATTACCTGATTTGATATTTCAATCAGTCTTCTTAAAATATATTTTTCTTGTATAACACGAGCATAATACTCTACATGGGCAGAAGATGAAACTTTTTGTGTTAATTGAATCAAATAATAATCACCACCAATACGATCTAATTTACCTTCACTTTTTAATTCATTTGCAACAGTTAATAAATCTATTGGTTCTGAATCATTAAAAAGTTTTTGAATGACAGCATAAATCGCTTGATGCTCAGGTCGATAAAAAACTTGTGGAGTTAAAATATCAATAACTTCATCTAAACCTTTTTTATCAATCATCATAGCACCAAGTACAGCTTGCTCTAAATCAACTGCTTGTGGAGGAAGTTTACCTTTCTCTAAACCGATGACATTTCGCTTGTTAGCTGGTATTTCGGGATTATAATTTGCTTGTTCCATAAGAGGAACAAAATTAAATAAAAAAACGAGATATAACTAATTGTATATCTCGTTAATTTTTCGTATATTAAATTATATACTTTGTTGTATTATTTTATCCAGAAAATTCTCCAAAATTAATAAAACGTTCTTGTCTTTGTTTTTGTAATTCTTTTGGAGATAATTTTTTCAATTCATTATAAGTTTCCCAAACTTTATTTTTTAAGTTTGTGTATGCAACTTCGGGTTTATAATGAGCCCCACCAAGTGGTTCATGAATAATATCTTCAATTAATCCTAATTCTAACATATCAGGACCTGTAAGTTTCATTTGAGATGCAGCTTGTTCTTTATAATCCCAACTTCTCCATAAAATTGTAGAACAGTTTTCTGGAGAGATAACAGAATACCATGTATTTTCTAACATAAATACTTTGTTACCAACACCAATGCCTAAAGCACCACCAGAAGCACCTTCACCAATTACAACTGTAATGATAGGAACAGTTAATTTCAACATTTCATAAATGTTTTTAGCGATAGCTTCACCTTGTCCGCGTTCTTCAGCCTCTAATCCTGGATATGCACCAGGAGTATCTACTAAAGTTAAGATTGGAATATTAAACTTTTCAGCTAATTTCATTAATCTGTAAGCTTTTCTATATCCATCAGGATTAGACATTCCAAAGCGACGATATTGTCTTTCCTTAGTGTTTTTACCTTTTTGCTGACCAATAATCATAAAAGTTTGACCATTGATTTTTCCCATTCCACCAACCATTGCTTTATCATCAGCATAAGTTCTATCTCCGTGGATTTCTATAAATGTGTTATCCGTAATTGCATACGCATAATCTAGAGTATAAGGACGAGAAGGATGACGAGATAATTGTACACGTTGCCATGGAGTTAATTTTCCATAGATTTCCTTCTTTTTATTTTCAATTGCAATTTCAATTTCAACACAAGCTTGTTTGATATTAACTCCGCTTCCTTCTCCGACGATTTGACAGCTTTTTAACTGTTCTTCCAAATCTTTGATAGGTTGTTCAAATTCTAAATATTCCATACAAAAGTGTTTGTTCAATCTTACAAATATAAAAAAGGTTTTTTAGCCGATTGTAATATTGTGAGATGTTTTTAATAATTTTAATAATTAATCCAAGCTTTGTTGGGTCTAAATTGTTGTAAATTAGATTTTTTCAATAACTATTGCTGATGCTCCACCACCACCATTACAAATAGCAGCACATCCAATTTTACCATTGTTTTGCTCTAAAACATTTAATAATGTAACTAATATTCTAGATCCAGAGTTACCTAGTGGATGACCAAGAGATACAGCACCTCCATTTACATTTACTTTGTTTGAATCTATATTTAGTAATTTTGTGTTTGCAATTCCAACAACAGAAAAGGCTTCGTTAAATTCCCAAAAATCAATATCATTAACTGATAAATTTGTTTTTTTCAGTACCTTTTCTACTGCCTTAGCTGGACTTGTAGTAAATTTAGAAGGTTCTTGTGATGCATCAGCATAAGAAATAATTTTAGCTAATGGTTTTAAACCAAGTTCATTTGCTTTGTCTAATGACATTAAAATAAGTGCTGAAGCACCATCATTTATTGTAGAAGCATTTGCAGCAGTTACAGTTCCTTCTTTAGAGAAAACAGCTCTTAAACCAGGAACTTTATCAAAATTTACATTTTTATATTCTTCATCTTCTTTAAAAATGATTGGATTACCTTTTCTTTGAGGAATTTCTACAGGTATAATTTCGTTTTCAAATTTTCCTGAAGTCCAAGCTTTTGCTGATTTTTTATAAGAATTTATAGCAAATTCATCTTGTTCTTCTCTAGATATTGAATAATCTTTTGCACATGAATCTCCAAATGCACCCATCATTTCTTTGCTATAATAATCTTGTAAACCATCATTTACAATTCCATCTAATAATGTAGTGTTTCCGAATTTATTACCAGTTCTTGCATTAGGAGAATAAAATGGAACCATAGACATATTTTCCATTCCACCAGCAACTACAACATCTGCGTCACCAAGAAGAATTGCCTGTGTAGCAAACATAACTGCTTTCATACCCGATGCACACACTTTATTTATTGTTGTTGCAGGTATTGTATTTGGAAGTCCAGCTTTTAACATAGCTTGTTTTGCAGGAGCTTGTCCTTCACCAGCTTGCAAAACATTACCCATATATACTTCATCTATTAATGAAGGATCTAAACTAATTTTGTTGATTGCGCCCTTTATTGCTGTAGCTCCTAATTCTGTTGCAGAAATAGTAGATAAACTACCTAAAAATGATCCTATTGCTGTACGAACAGCAGATACGATAACAACTTCTCTCATTATATATTTTTCTTTATATTTAATTCAATTAAACGCAAGATAAAAATAATCTTAATTGTATTGTATTTTTTTATAGTAAATCTATATTTAATCAGTGATTGAAGAGTTTTTTATTTAAATAATAAATGTTTTTTCAAAAAATGAATTTATTTTTGTTCATTTGTAAAATAAATTACAATAATACTAAACAGTTAATATTGTTTAAAGTTTTGTAGAATAGAATAAACTCCGTAAATTCATCAAATAAGTCAAATTTTTTATGAATAGAGATAACAATAAAATATATATATCTAATAGCCCTTTTATAAATGGTCATAAAATAATTGATTTTATTTGGAATGCACATTTAGATGAAAATTTAAATTTATGGATGGATCTTCATTTAGAATCAGATAAATATGATGAAGAGGAAGAATATAAAGATGATCTTGAAGAAATAGATGATATATCCGAAGAAAATGCAGAAAAGCAATTATGGATAAATTATGACCACTGTGTAATTTCAAGTACATATTGGAATAATAAAGGAATTAAAATTCCTGAGACTGAAGTTTCTGATTTTATTAAATTAAACAATAAAACTTTTATCATTGATCCTTTACCCATAGAAATAGAAAACAATCAGAATTTATCTTTTGGAGTATCCATGTTAGGAAAAGATACAATAGCCCAAAATGAAATAACATTTCTTGATACAAATGAATTTGGGATTTTTGATATAAAATGGAAAGGTAAAATTGCTAATACATATCTTGGAGAAAGTGATTTCGACTATGATTTTTATGTTTATATGAAAAATATAAAATTTGAAGGCATAAATGTTCATCCAAAATTAACAAGAGAAGAAGTGATTAATTTTATTAAATCTAATAATCTTAATGATTTTGAGTTAATAATAACTGACGAATCTACGTTAGAAAAATATATAATTAAATTAAAGAAATAATGATTTTAAAAAATCATACGGAATACATTACAAATAAATATGAGAAATAAAATCATTCAAAATTGTGAAGAAGAAAAAATTCAGTTTTTAAATCAAATCCAACCTTTTGGATATTTGATAGGAATTGATAGAGTCACATATGAAGTGAATTTTGTATCAGATAACATCGATAACATATTAAATTGTAATCCACAAGATTTAATTGGAAAAAGTATAGATCAAGTTTATGATTTTGAAACTAATTATGATGATGTTGTAAAATTAGAAGATAATGATTTTGTAAGAAAAATTGTAATAATAAATTCAGAAAAATACCATGTAAAAAGTTATGTTCTTGACATAAATATATTTATTGAAATTGAACGTCATTATGAAGGTACATTTGATTCAATAAATTATTATAATTTTTCTGAAAAAATATTACATGCGAAAACAATTGAAGATAATTGGAAAAACTTAGTCAATGCTGTATCATATATCATAGGTTATGATAGAGTAATGATTTATAAATTTCTTGAAGATGGGAGTGGAATAGTAATAGAAGAAAAAGTTACTGAAGGTTTAGAAAGTTATTTAGGATTGAGATTTCCCGAATTTGATATTCCAAGTCAAGCAAGAAAATTATATTTGAAGAAAAAAAGTAGAATAGTAGTTGATATCGATTCAAAAAATAGCACTATTATTTCTAAAAATAATCAGTTAATAGATTTATCTTACACATCCATACGCAGTTTGTCACCTGTGCACTTAGAGTATTTAAGGAATGCAAACGCTTATGCTAGTTTTTCTATTTCTATTGTTGTTAATGATAAATTATGGGGATTAGTTGCGTGCCAAAATACAACGGCAAAATTAATACCATATAATGTTAGGATGCAATGTGAATTATTGACACGTTTATCAAGAATTTCTTATATAAATTTTAAGTCTAACGAAAAAATTAAATTTCAGAATAATTTTAATGAAACTGCAATTCAATTAAAAGAAAATTTGTTAGTTGAAGAATCGTTAACACAATCAATTTCTAAAAATTTAAAACAAATATTATTATTTACTAAAGCAGATGGTATTGCATTTGCAAATGATAATAATTGTAGTACAGAAGGAGATACACCAAAACTAAACGAAATTTTACGAATAAAAGAGTGGGCTAAAAATCAGGAAATAAATAAACTTTTTTATTCTAATAGTTTTTACAAAGATTATGGCGAACAACTTGATTTGAGTCCTCATTGCGCAGGAATTATGTTTAGTTTTATAGATTCAACGTATAATAACTTTCTAATTTGGTTTAAAAAAGAAGAAAATTTAAAGTTAAGATGGGCAGGAGAACCACATAAAATTGAAAAAGAAAAAGTTGATAAAAATGGTAGAAAAATAACTTATTATTCTCCTAGAACATCTTTTAAATATTGGGAAGAAGAAGTTTATCAGAAATCTTTTATGTGGCAAAAAAATGAGATTTATGTTGCGAAAGAAGTATTGAAAATAATAATAGATACAATAAATACTCAATCATTTAAAATCCATAATTTATATGAACAATTAAAAGAAATTAATGAGGAATTAGATGCTTTTTCATATACTGTTTCTCATGATTTACGTTCACCATTAACTGTTATGAAACTTAATTGTCAACTATTACAGAGAAGATTAATAGAAGATGAATCTAGTTCTAATCAAATAAAAAATATTATAGGAGAAATTGATAAAATTGTAGAGATGATGGAAGAAATTTTAGTTTTAAGTAAAACTAAAAAATCAGATATACAGTTGGAAAAAGTAGATCCAAAACTTGTAATAGAAAAAATAATAAAAGAATTAAAAATATATTATAATGCAACTAATACTATTGTTGATATAAAAGATATACATCAAATATTTGGAGAAAAAACAATGGTATATGAAGTGTTTTTAAATACAATTGGAAATGCTATTAAGTATTCTTCATTAGAAAAAATGCCTAAAATTACAATTACTTCTTATCCTGAAAAAGATAATATAATTTATCATGTGACGGATAATGGAATTGGTATAAAAAAAGAAGATTACTCTAAGATGTTCAAGTTATTTAATAGAATGTCTAATACTGATGGTATAAAAGGAAATGGAATTGGATTAACAATAGCTCAAACGATGATGAAAAGAATGGGAGGAGATATTTGTTTTGAAAGTGAAGAAGGTAATGGAACTACATTTATATTAAAGTTTAGAAAAAAATAAAATTATGCTTACAGATTATTTAAAAGAAAATACGAAAATATATCACGATGCAATTGAAGGTAAATTAGAATCAAATAAATTATTTGATGGTTCTTTTTCTGAAAATAATTATTATAAGATGCTTCAGGTAAATCATATTTTTTTGAAATTTTATGAGGAAGCAATCAAAAATTTTCTAACAGAAAAAGATAAAGAAATACTTGACCAAGTTAATTTTGATAAGTTGAATTTGATTGAGAAAGATTTACAAGAATTAGAAATTAAGGAATTAGACTTGCCAAAGTTGTTTAAACTTGACAATAGAGCAGAAGCTTTTGGAGCTTTGTATGTGATTGAAGGTTCTATGCTGGGAGGTAATGTAATTGCGAAAACATTGAAAAAATATCCCGATTTAGAAAACAAAAGCTTTAATTATTTTGGTCATTACGGAGATAAATTAGGAAAAAGCTGGAAAGTTTTTTTATCTTATATTAACGAAGAGTTTACAACAGAAAATGAGAAAAAAGAAGTTTTCGTAGGTGCTAAGAAAGCCTACGAAGATTTAATAAATTTTGCATAAAAAGCGTTAGGGATTGAAGTGAAA
>DJDD01000034.1:18271-23443 GCA_002430925.1 Flavobacteriales bacterium UBA5933 | reverse complement strand
GAATTTATATTTCAAAGAGCGGGAAACGAGACTCGAACTCGCAACATTCAGCTTGGAAGGCTGACGCTCTACCAATTGAGCTATTCCCGCATTGCGAGTGCAAATATAACACAGCTTTTCTAATTACAAAACTTTTACTTGATATTTTTTTAATGCTTTTCATTCAACAAAATCTAATATTCTTTATTTGAATTTATTATGATGTAATATTTTTTTTAAATATTTTTAAAAAATAAATTAAATTCGAATGAAATCTATAAAAACGTACTTGTTTCTACTATCTCTTGTCCTATTCATTAATTGTTCTATAAATAATAATAAAACAAAAATTATAGTAAATAATGATTATGAGTTACGTTTAGCTCCCAACTTAAAAGTTACTCTCATTCTATTTCCTTGTTATTTTTGTGATATTGAACACACAAAAAAAGAAGCTCTTTTTTTAAAAGATTTAGATAAGGTAGGTATTTCGACTTTAATTGTAAATGATAATCAAAAGTTATTTCTGAAAGATGGAGATAAACTTAATATTACAAATAAATTAAACAAAATATTCAGACTTTATAATATCCCTTTAAACAATGTCTATATGGGAGGTTTTTCTAGTGGTGGTAATATTGTTATGTTATTAGCAAATGATTTAATTAAACACAATAACCAACTACAACCTAAAGGGATTTTTATAGTAGATTCTCCTATCGATTTAGAAAAATTATATTATAATGCCATAAAAGATATAAAAAACAATAAAAATACCTCTGCTGTAGAAGAAGGAAATTTTTTAATTAATTTACTTAATACAGAATTAGGCTATCCCAAAAATAATTTATCTGTTTACAAAGAATACTCTCCTTTCTTGACAAGTCAAAACATTCAAAAAAATACTGAAAATCTAAATCATATAAAAATTAGATTCTATACTGAACCTGATTTGAATTGGCAAAACGAGAATAGAAATAGAACATACGAAGATTTAAATGCTTTTGTATTAGAGAAAGCTAGTCTATCATTGAATAAATCTGGAAACAGAAATATTGAATTCATAAAAACACTAAATAGAGGAATAAAAGCTGATGGTTCAAAGCATCCACATAGTTGGAATCTTGTAGAGAGAGAAAGTTTAATACAATGGTTATTAAAATAAAAAAGCTCAAGAAAATAAATTCTTGAGCTTTTAGTACCTCAGGCGGGACTTGAACCCGCACGTCCTAATGGACACAGGATTTTAAGTCCTGCGTGTCTACCAATTCCACCACCAAGGCATCCAACTTAATTGAAAGTTAGAGCGGGAAACGGGACTCGAACCCGCAACATTCAGCTTGGAAGGCTGACGCTCTACCAATTGAGCTATTCCCGCGTTTGTGAGTGCAAATATAAGACAGGTTTTGTAATTACAAAACTTTTGAAAGATATTTTTTTGTTTTTTTTTTACATTTTTAGCTAATCAACTTTATTCTAGTTTTTTAAAATTAAATATTTTTTTAAAAAAAATATTTAAAAAATAAGCTTGTATTTAATTTTTCATTCATTTTAATCAAATATCAGCTTAAAGTAATAATTGTTAAAACTTATTTTTTTTGAAAAAAAATATCTTTAAAAAGGAATTTTAAAGTTTTGTACTTGCAAAAAATGAAGAATAGAATCAATCATAATTCAAAAACTCATCGTTCAATGAACAAGTTTATTCAAATAAAAAATGCTACAAAACGAATTGTAGCATTTTCATATTTAAAAAAATATTGAAAAAATAAATTTCTACATAATCTATTTATGAATTATTTCAATATTTTCAAGTAATATTATTCCTTTATTTGGTTCCGAATTATCCGCAAACACTACCCATTTTATTTCATATTCTGAGCTTAAATAATCCTTATTTAGTCTTATCCTTTTCAAATTAAATTTTTGTCTTGGCAAAATTGGGTCATATCTTGAAGGTCCATACTTTTCTTGAGTATTAAAACCTCTAAATTCTATATCCAAAACATCTCTTACAGTATTATCGGAGAAATATTGTAATTCACTATCTTTTTCATTATCTCTATTCTCATGAAGAAATTTTTCATTAAAAATAAAATATGCATTAACATAATTTGCTAAAATCTTCCCATTATTTCGAGCATAAACATAAAGATTTACATCTTCTCTAATTTCTTTTTGTAATTTATGTTCTGGAAGAACAAATGTTTTTATCTGATTATCAGTATTATTAACTTCATGATTTTCAATTACAATTCTAAATTCTAAATCTATTTTTGGAAATTTATTTCGATTCAAAATATCTTTTATTTCGTAATCATACATAGGTTCAGAATTAAAATTAAATCTTTTGTAATATTTACGATCATTAGCTTGATGAGCAGTATCGCTTTTAGGAACTTCAATTACATAAATAACCTCATTAGGTTCATTAACTGTAATTGGAATAATTAATAAATTTTGAATTCTAGGTGTAATATTTCCTTGTAATTTTTGTTCAATCCATTCTTTTGAAATTTCATTTCTATCTATAGGATCAATTTCCTCTGGAAGATGTTTATTTAACTGATTCTCCTTTATTCCATATATTATTGTTCCTCCATCAGAATTTGCAAATGCCGAAATATCCTTTGAAAGTTCATTAGTTTTTTTATCATTCTTTTGAAGAGAGCCTGATGCCTTATAATCAAGATGTAAATTTTCTTCAACTTTATTATCTATATATTTGTTTATCAATTCTAAACTCCAATTTTCTTTCATCTATTTTAGTTGTATTTTTTTTCCTTTTACAAATTATTATAAAAATAATCAAATCGTTAAGAATTAAAACATTCTACCATTCATAATTCAAATTACTACATAAAAAAAGTGTTACGGTTATGTAACACTTTGATAAATATTATATGAAGATAATTTTAAATAATCTGTTCAGAAACTTCTTCCCACTCTAACATTTTATTATCTAAATCATTTTTTAAGTTAGAATATACATCTAATTCTTCTTGTGATTGAGAACCTGTATGCAATTTTGTTTCTAAATCTGCAATCTTTTTTTCAAAATCAGAAATTTCTGTTTCTATTCGAGATAATTTATTTTTAAGACGTTTTTGTTCTTTTTCATCCTCAAAAGATAAAACTCGTTTTGCTTGTTCTATTTTTACTTCTATTGGTTTTTCTTCTTTTGGAGCAGCTAAAATTCCTTTCTCTACTTCACGAAAATTACCAGCTTTTATTTGTGCTAAATAATCATCAATTCCAGAAAGGTATTCTTTTACTTGTCCGTTACGGAAATCAAAAACTTTATCAACTAACCCTTCTAAAAATTCACGATCGTGAGAAACTAAAAGTAATGTTCCTGTATATTTTTGTAAAGCTTTTTTCAGTAATTCTTTCGATTGAATATCTAAGTGATTGGTAGGCTCATCCATAATCAAAACATTGAATGGACGAAGTAACAATTTACATAAAGCCAAACGATTTCTTTCTCCTCCAGAAAGGACAGAAACTTTTTTCTCTACAGCATCTCCACCAAACATAAATGCCCCTAAATAATCACGAACAAGTTTACGTGTTTCTTCTGTTGCCGAGTTTTCAGCCTCTTCTAATACCGTTAATTTATCATTTAAAACATGTGCCTGATTTTGGGCAAAATAACCAATCTCTACATTATGACCATGTTTAATGTTTCCAGAAAATTTTTGTTCATTAACAATTGCACGGGATAAAGTTGTTTTTCCTTGACCATTTTGTCCAACAAAAGCAACTTTTTCTCCACGATTTACATAGAAAGATACATTATCAAAAACTTGATGATCACCAAAAGCAACACCTACATTATCTAATTCGAAAATAATTTTACCTGGCTGTACAGCATCCACAAAACGAATATTCATTTTTGTAACATCTTCATTCTCGATTTCGATACGGTCTATTTTATCTAATTTCTTAATTAAAGATTGAGCCATAGAAGCTTTATTTGCTTTCGCGCGGAATTTTGCAATCAAATCTTCTGTATGCTTTATCATTTGCTCTTGATTCTTCTGAGCTTGTTCTAATTTTTCGCGACGATCTTCACGCAATTCTAAATAACGTGTATAATTTGCTTTAAAATCAGATATATGACGGTTTGCTATTTCTATTGTTCTATTCGTAACATTATCCAAGAATTGACGGTCGTGAGATACTAATACAACAGCACCTGGATAATCTTTTAAAAATTCCTCTAACCAAATAATAGAATCGATATCTAAGTGGTTAGTAGGCTCATCTAAAAGCATTACATCATGTTTTTGTAAAAGTAATTTAGCTAGTTCTATACGCATTCTCCAACCTCCAGAAAATTCGTCAGTAGGACGATGAAAATCAGAGTTTTTAAATCCTAAACCAATTAAAATTTGTTCTATTTCAGCGTCTTTAGTATATCCTCCTAATATTCCAAATCGTTCTGTTAGTGTGGAAATGTCTTCAATTAATTTTCCATAAGCATCAGATTCATAATCTGTACGCTCAGCTAATTCTTTGTTTACAAAATCGATTCTTTCTTGTATTTCTACTAATTGTTCAAAAGCAGAATCTGCTTCTTGCCAAACTGTTCTACCTTGTACAAAATCGATATCTTGTGATAAATATCCAACTGTAACTTCTCCTTCATAAACAATATCACCTTCAGAAGGTTGTTGACGTTTTGATAAAATCTTAAGCAATGTGGATTTCCCTGCCCCATTTTTCCCTACTAAACCAACACGATTTCCTTTGTTGATGCGGAACGAAACGTTTTCGAATAAATATTTACCCGCAAAATATACTCCTAAATTCTGTACTAATAACATTTTGCAAAAATACAATGTTTTTTGAGAGTTGAAAATTTTATAGTTTAAGAGCTTGATTAAATTTATGTAATAGTTTATTTTTAATTATTTTTAAAATTTAAAGATCATTTTTTATGAAACAAATTTTATCACTTATATTTTTTATAAATACAATTTTCGCTTTTTCTCAAAAAATGAGCATTTTATGGGAAGCTAAAAAAGATTCCACAACTATTTATTTACTAGGAACTAATCATCTTTTTCCTATAGATTCTATATTATCAAAAAATAAAATAAATAATCTTATTACTAAAGCTGATATTTTCTTTTTGGAACTTGATGATAATAAAAAGAAAATGGATTCTATTTTTAATTTGAGACCAGA
>DJDD01000034.1:0-18140 GCA_002430925.1 Flavobacteriales bacterium UBA5933 | reverse complement strand
TAAGAAAAAAGTTAGGTAAAAAAGAATATGATATCTATAACGATTATTTTAAAGATAGAAATTTTAACAATAAATTAACTGCTCAAGAAATTGCAGTGCAAATAGGTAAGAAACAAATTTCTCTTTCTTGTAAACATAATGGTCTTGAACTTATGGAAGATTATTTTACAAAAAAGATTACAGAAACTAATCAACCTATTATAACATTTGAAAAAGCTTCTGACCAATTATCTCAAATAAATAATTATTATAAAGATTCTGAAAGTGAAATGTGGAAAAAAAATAAAGGGCAATTACGATATTTAAAATATTATTACAGTTTGGGAAAAGGTTGTAGAAAAAATACAACATATACTAATGATAGCTATCTATTTGATTTAAATAATATAACCAACAAAAAAGATAAACAGGTATGGGATGATAGAAATATAAAATGGATGAAAAAATTAGAAAAAAATATAACAAATAAAAACTACAAAAATATTTTTATAATGGTTGGAATTGGACATCTAGATTATTCTAAGGGATTAATCATGTTATTACAAAATGTAGGATTTGATGTAAAACCAATTCCTACATTTGAGTAAATTAAACATTTTCACATCAAATAAATGTATATTTACCTCAATATAAATACTATTAATTAAATTAGTTTAAGGTTTTACTCTATCGCTTAGAAAGAAAAGACAAAAACTTATAACAATAGAAATAGACGCGGGAACAAAATAAGCAATTACTAAATTGTTAGTAGAAATATAATTAATTGGAAGATTAATTATTTTAAACTGGTAAATAATAAAGCATAATATTGTAGTGACTATTGCTATTTTATAATCTAAATTCTTCTTGTAATTAATAATTGAAGATACTATATACCCCAAAACAATTCCTATAAAACTTAAAATAAGCTTTACTGTTGATAAATATTTTAATTTTGAACTTATTCCAAATTCATCACTTTTTTGAACATAATAAGCAAAATTTTCTTTCCCTATTGAATGTACCAATTCTATTAAATCTAATTCTGATAAAATATAAAATTGTTGTATTCCAAGGAATAATAAAACACTTGCTATTAATTGAATTAAAGTTATTTTAAGACTGAATTTATTCATGGAATTTAAATTAAAATAAATCATAAAATCTAGCAATATCAGCTTCTTTATCTATCGGAAGATTATGTTCTAAAAAATTATATAATTCATCAACCATAACGGGTGCAAGCATTGTTCCTCGAGTTCCCATTCCATTCAGACAAATCAATTGTTTTATTGTTGGATGTTCACCAATTATTGGTCTTCTATCAATAACTGTAGGGCGAATAGAAGCTTTTTGTTCAATAACTTCTACCTCATCATTTAGAAATTGTTTTACGCCATTTACTAAATAATCTTTAGCCTCTGTTGTATTATCATAATTAACATTATCTCTGTCGTATGTTGCACCAACAAAATAATTACCATCTTCTAAAGGCATTAAAAACTCTTTTCCTTTCACTACAGCTTCAGGTAAAACAGCATTTGTTTTTACTTTCAGTACTTCACCTTTTACTCCAATAATTGGTAAATTTTTAAAATAAGGATTATTTAAAATATTGTAACCTTCAGAAAAAATAATACGCTCTGTTTCTATCTCTTTATAATGTGTTGAATCCTCAGTAATTTTTAATAAATCAAAATCAAATTTTTCATCTAAAAACAAATTATTTTCATCCAAATAGTTTTTAAAATCTTGCAAAAGATTTGTCAAATCAACTCTACCTGTATGCATTACTTCTCCTGAACCTATTGGTTCTTTTATTGACAAAAAATTATTTAATTGCTCTGTATCTGTTGACAAATAATCTATTAAATCTGGATGAGTTGTTGCTTTTTTAAGCCAAGTTTTCTTTTCTTGTTCATCATTAAAAATTCTATAAACAGGAAAGTTATAAAGGTATTTTTTATTTAATAATTGTTCGAAATCAGTAAATACTTCTCGTAATCTTTCTATTTGTTTTGCAGCATTCCAAACAATAGAAAATCTTTTAAGAACTACAGGATTATAAATTCCCGCTGCAATAGCAGAAGCTTTGTGAAAGTGATTATCTATTACGATAAAAGATTTGTTCTCTTTTAGTAATTTTAATGCCATACATGTTCCTGCAATACCTTGTCCTACGATTATATAATCTACTTTTTTCATTACTAAATATTAAAAAACAAAGGTAACTAATGTTTCTGTTTTTATTACCTTTATTGCAACTATGAAATTTTTTATGCAAACAATTTTTATTATTCTTTCTTGTATTGTTCTTTTATCAATCTTAATTCCATTTATAAAACTCACACATTGGACTGTTCGAGTTTTTGATTATCCAAGATTTCAAAAATTTATATTTTTAATTATTATTGGTCTTTTATTTATTGCAGTAGATAAAAATTGGTTAACTATTAGTATATTTTCTCTATTAGTACTTGCAGGCTTATATTTGATTACTGTTATTGTTCCATACACTCCAATAGGAAAAAAAATGATTGATAAAGTAAAATTAAATCCTAATGAAAAGTCACTAGACATTTTAGTTTATAACGTTTTACAGGATAATAATAAATATCAAAAATTAGTTGAGCTAGTCAACAAAAAAAATCCTGATATTATTTTCCTTTTAGAAACGAATAAAGAATGGATGAATAATATTACAGAAGCTACTAAAAAATATGAGTATAAAATTGAGGTTCCTTTAGAAAATACTTATGGACTATTATTCTACTCTAAACTTCCTATAAAACACCAAGAAATTAATTATTTAATTGATAAAGAAATCCCATCTATCATTGCAGACATTGAATACAATAATGAAATTGTACGATTATATGGTTTACATCCTACTCCACCTGTCCCGCAAGAAAATGAAGAAAGTGCAGAACGTGATGCTGAAATTTTAATGATAGGTAAACAAGCCAAAGAATATGGAAAAGCTTGTATTGTTTTTGGAGATTTGAATGATGTTGCTTGGAGTAGAACAACAAAATTATTTCTAAAAACTAGTAAAATGTTAGACCCAAGACGTGGTCGAGGAATGTTTAATACTTTTCATGCACACCATTGGTTTTTACGTTGGCCATTAGATCATTTCTTTTTAAGCTCTCAATTCAGATTAATTGATATGATAAGAGAACCTAATATTGGATCTGATCACTTCCCGATTCTTATAAAAGCTGTTATAAGATGTGATGATACTTCTGGTGAATTAGATTTAGATAAAGATGAAAAAATAGAAGTGGAAGAAAAAATAAAAGAAGGTAAATCTAAATAAGAAAAAAGGATTACAAATTACTGTAATCCTTTTTTCTATTAAGCTATTTAAACTTTTTTAAAATTTATATCTTTTTTTGGGCAATTGCTTCGCACCGTGCTTTACATTTCAATCTTTTTTTGATTAGTCATTGATTTGATATCGAAAATAATTCAATCAAAAAAAGGATTTCCATTACAATCACTATTCCAAATTCATGACTAAAAGAAAAATGAATTACACAATTCATAATTATTGAAAAACAAAAAGACTGTTGCAAAAAACTTTTTAAAATTATTCATATACTATTCAATAATTTTAAACATATTCTTTTAAACCGTTATTGACTTAAAATAATAACTACCAATTTTGACACATTCATAAAAATTTATTCGCTTTTTTTAAAAGCATAAAATACTCATAAACAAGATCTAATAGAGCATTTTTTTTATTCAAAAAAAACTATTAAATAATACTATCATTATCACTGATAGTGATACTTCTTAACTAAGAAAGCTGTAATCTTAATTATAATTTTGCACAAGTTTTTACTATTGTCCAAGCCTAAGACACTTAGTAATAATACATAACAAAAAACATACCAAAAAAGTAAAAATTCTATAACATTTTCAGTTATGAAAAAACATCTTAAAATTTTAATTATGATGCTGGGGTTTAATGTTTATTCACAAGTAGGAATAGGAACAGAATCTCCAACAAGAACTTTACATGTAGAAGGAAATACAATTATTAGAAATTTAGCTTTTAAGGCTAGTGATTCTGATTATACAAAAGTATTAGTTACAGATGATAAAGGAAATATAGATTATATAAACAAATCATCTATTCTTCCAGATAAAGATGGAAGTATTGACAAAGTAATTCTAAACAATGAATTTACTACGCCAAATTCTACACCAGATGCTACAAAAACTCTCACGTGTGGGAAATTTGAATTTGCATTTGTACCTAATTCTGGAACTGGAGATGTAAGATTTAGATTGATAAATGCTCCTGTTACTGGAACTACAGTAAAAGTATATACAACTTTTGAACAGAATTATGAAACAAACGGGTTTCAATACCAAGCAAAATCAACTCCAAAAGAATTTACATCTACAAATAATTTTATTGATGTTCCTTTTGATGGGCAAGCAAGAATAGAAGACGGTGAATATAATGAACTTTATTTGTCTTACCCTAAAGAACCTGATTTTTATAGAGTTTCATTTTACCGTCTTTATCAAAACGGAAAGAATTATTGGATAAGTACATGCGAAAAATTTTAATAATGAGAAAAATAAAATATCTTTTACCAATCGTTTTATTACAAACAATTTTATTTGGGCAAGGTGGTGTAGGTATTAATACAGAAACACCAGAACGATCACTTGATGTAAATGGAAATTTAAGAATAACTAGTTTTCAAGATAAAACTGAAGATGATAACTTTAAAAATATTATTATAGCAAATAGTACTGGAAATATAGATAAACAGTCTGAATCGTCTATGTTCCAAACACCAGAACAGCAAGTTGAAACTGAGAGAATTATTTATTATAGTAGTATTGGTGGAGATAGTAATAAAGAAGCAAAATGTGGTAAATTTTCTTTTATTATAGATGAAAATAATATTGCGAAATTTAAATTATTAGCTAATCCAGAAAAAAACACAGAGATTCAATATGGTTTAAGAAGACTAGAAAGAAGAATTAAACTAATAGGAGGACATAGTGCTAATACAGGTGATGGAGAATACTATTATACTAATTTTAAAAAAACTTTTACTACTGATAATTGGGATGTTTACCAAAATATTTTCAATTATGAGAGTGTATATAATAATAATACTCCTGACTACACAACCAACAATAGAGGTCCTGCACATATGATTAACAATGATTTTCTAAAACTGCATTTAATAGATCCAGAAAGTGGCGATTTCTATAAAATACATATAACTAGAATGATCAATCAAGAGTCTGATAATAACGTTACAACTCAAATCAATTTGAAAGATAGCGGTTTAAGAGTTATTACATGCGAGAGATATTATAAACAATAAACTACTTATTATGAAATTTTATAAAATAACATCTATCATCATTTTATTTGGTTTTAATATTAATTTATTTAGTCAAGTAGGAATTAATACATCAAAACCAGAAAGAGCATTGGATGTAAATGGAAATTTAAAAGTTAGAAACCTAGCTGATAAAACAGCTGATGAATCATATAATAAAGTTTTAGTTACTGATGCTATTGGAAATTTAGAAACGGTTGATAAAGCTACATTAAAAAATAAAATAAGCGAAGAAATTCCTGAAATTAAAAGATTATTCTATACAAGTGAGAGACCTAATCCTGACAACAAACTAAAATGTGGTCGATTTGAATTCTCTTTTCGTGATGGTAAAAATAATACACAATATCCTAATAAAAATTTAGATATAATGTTAAACTTATCATCTGATCCTAAAAAAGAAATTACAACGTACTTTACATTATTTAGAAAATGGGGGGATAATGATCTAAATTATTACAAATCGAACGGAAAAACTTACAATTCAAACAATTATCAAACCCCACAGCTTTTATGTCCACAATTAGATATAAATAGTACAGGAGAGTTTTATATTTCTTATCCTAATGAAAATAATTTTTATAGAGTTTTATTCTTGGCAAGACCAAATTATATAGAAAATAACATAACATATAATTCTTATACTATTACATGTGAGAAATTATAATATAAAAAATAGTTTACTTCTAAAAAAACATTAATTTAGAAGTAAACTATCATTTCAATGGAGAATGAATCTGTAACAAAAAATATTTTAACAGAAAATAACTTTAAATTAGTTCGAAATACAATTCATGTAAGTTCCTTAAATGAATTTTCTAATTCTTCGGCTGGACTAATTGAAGTTAAAGCTCACTCTCATCAAGATTTATTTCAAATCTTTTTAATAAAAAAAGGATATGCAAAATTAACTTGTTACAATCAAGAATTTGAAATGAATGATTTATCTTTTTTTACTATTCCAAAAAATATTTTACACAGCATTACATTAAAAACCGATACGGAAGGATATGTGATTTCAATTTCTGATTTAGGTTTAGAAAAAACACTTACACTAGACGCTGACATATTTTTTGATATTGAAGAAGTTTTTCTTTCCAAAATTAATTTAGAGAATCCTTTGTTAGAAAACTTTTATCAAACCTATCTGAAATGCGTTAAAGAATTCAACCAAGACTTACCTGCACGAGAATTAGCATTAGAATATCTAACAGGAATGCTACTTATCCGTTTATTTAGAATTCCTTTGGTTTCTAAAAACATTATTAAAAAAGACTTCAATGCCTATAGACTATTATATAGACGCTTTAGAAACCTCATCAAAAAGAATTATAGCTTTAAATATTCAGTTGAATTTTATGCAAATGAATTATCTATATCTCCCAGTCATCTTAATAGAATATGCAATCAAGTAATTGGTGAATCAACTAAAAAAATAATTTCAAAATTCTTTATAAATGAAGCAAAGATATTACTTACAAAAGTTGATTATTCTATTACAGATGTATCTTATAAATTAGGCTTTGATGATCCTTCTTATTTCACACGTTTATTTAAACAAATTACAAAGCAAACTCCACGAGATTTCAGAAAAAGCTTAGGATTATAGAACTTTTACCTTAAAATGCTTGATTTGTCCTATTTTTAATTGAAAACGACTATAATTTAAAAATGATTTAATTGAAATTTGTTAGTGTATTAATTACATAACATAATCGAAGTTAAATGAACCCTAAAATAATAAAAGTAGAAACTGTAATTGTTGATTTGCCCACAATAAGACCACATGTCTTATCGATGGCAACCATGTATCAACAATCTATGGTAATCATAAAAGTTTTTTCTGACGATGGAATTATTGGTATTGGAGAGTCAACGACTATAGGTGGATTAAGTTACGGAAGCGAATCTCCTGAAGGAATTAAACTAACTATTGACCAATACATTACACCTTTATTAATTAATCAAGACGCAACAAATATACACGCAATAAATCAACGTGTAAATAAATATATCTCTGGAAATACTTTTGCTAAAGCAGGAATAGAAACTGCATTACTTGATGCACAAGGTAAGCGATTAAATGTTTCCGTTTCTACCTTACTTGGAGGAGCTATTTCAACAAAATTAGGTGTACTATGGACATTAGCAAGTGGAAATACGGATACTGATATTGAAGAAGCAAAACAATTAATTTCAGAAAATAGACATAATACTTTCAAACTAAAAATAGGACGAAATAACCCAAAAAAAGATGTTGATCATGTGTCGGCTATTAAAAAAGCAGTAGGTGACGATATAAAAATTACCGTAGACATTAACCAAGCTTGGGATGAATCTACTTCAAAGAAATGGATAAAAGTTTTAGAAGCAAATGGAATCGATTTGATTGAGCAACCTATTAATAAAACAAACTTTGATGGTTTAGCTCGTTTAACAGAATATTTCAGTATTCCTATTATGGCTGATGAAGCTTGTTGCACAATACAAGACGCTTATAAATTAGCTAAAATTAGAGGAGGAAGTGTTTATGCTGTAAAAATTATGAAAAGTGGTGGCTTATACAACGCTTCTAAAATTGCTGGTATCGGAGAAGGTGCTGATATAGGGATGTATGGTGGAACAATGCTAGAAGGAACTATAGGTACCGTTGCCTCAGCTCATGTCTTTAGCACCTATAATAATTTAACTTGGGGAACAGAACTTTTCGCTCCTTTATTACTTGTAGATGATATTGTTAAAAAACCTATCACTTACAAAGATTGTTGTTTAGAAATCCCTGAAGGTCCTGGACTAGGAATTGAAATTGACGATGATAAAATCGAAAAATACAAACGTAAATAAAAAACAAAATATGTTATACATAGTAGAAATGGATGTCAACATTCCAGAAACATGGAATGAAGATAAATTGAACGATTACATAGTAAGAGAAAAAGAGACCTCTCAAAAATGGCAAAAAAGTGGTAAATGGGTTTACTTATGGCGTGTAGCTGGACAATACTCAAATGTATCTGTACTAGATGTTGAATCTCCAGATGAATTACATACTATTATAAGTTCTCTTCCTTTATTTCCTTACATGAAAATAAAAGTAAAAAGTCTTTGCAAACATCCGAATGCTGTTCGTGAAGCAATGATTTAAAATCAAAACAATAAAAATAAAAAAATCACAAAAATCACATATCATGAGAAGAATGGATCAATCTGTAATAGATAAAACTTTAGAACTAATTAAATCGGTAGAAAAAGAAGGAGAAGGTAATGATAGAGTAAAAGAAATCGTAAATAGATTATTAAAAGATTTATTTAATACGATGGCTGATTTAGATATTACATCGGAAGAAATGTGGATTGCATGCGATTGGTTAACACAAGCTGGAAAAAACAATGAGTGGGGATTAATTTTTGCAGGTCTAGGTATCGAAAAATTTATTGATGTTAAAATGGATTGGGAAGACGAACAAGCTGGTATAGAAAATATGACTCCTAGAACTATAGAAGGTCCTTTATATGTTGCTGGTTCTCCAGAATCTTTTGGTTTTGCTGAATTAGAAACTGTTCCTGAAGATAATGCAGAAAGATTATACATGAGTGGTACAGTAAAAGATACAAATGGAAATCCAATTCCAAATGCAAAAGTTGAAGTTTGGCATTGTAACCTTCATGGATTATACTCTCATTTTGATTCTACTCAACCTGAATTCAATTTACGCCGTGCTATCATAACAGATAAAGATGGTAAATATGAGTTTAAATCATTCTTACCTGTTGGATATTCTTGTCCTCCAAATGGTTCTACAGAAAATCTAATGAGTTTATTAGGTAGACATGGTGCAAGACCTGCACATATTCATTTTTTTGTTACACATCCTGATTACAGAAAGTTAACAACACAAATAAATATAGAAGGAGATCCATTAACTTATGATGATTTTGCGTTTGCAACTCGTCCAGAATTAGTACCTCCTATCCATAGAATTTCAAGTGAAGATGCTACTAAATATGGAAAAGATGAAGCTTTTGCAAAAATTGAATTTGATTTTAACATGGTAAAAGAAAAAATTGAAGCTCCAGAAGGAGAGAATCATAGAAAAAGAGCATCAGTTGTTTTATAGTTTTTTTGTTTTTTCCATAACATAAACAAATTATAAAGTCCTTATTATAATTTAACTTAACGTTATTCTATTAAAGAAGCTTTTTATAAAAAAGCTTCTTTAACTCTCTTTTTTTCTTTTTTATTCAACCAATTATAGCCTAAAAAATAACTTAACATTTAGAACAATGCCTATAATTAAACTAAAAAATTACAGTTGTAATTTTAAATTCATCAATAACCACAAAGACAAAACAATTATATTTTCCAATTCACTTGGAACAACATATAATATGTGGAATGATGTTGTAGAAATTATATCTAATGAATACAATATTATACTTCATGAAACTAGAGGACATGGAAAATCTACAAATACAAAAAAAGAACTTACCATTGAAGAATTAGGTGAGGATATTATTGAACTAATTGGTTATTTAAATATATCTTCTTTAACATTTTGTGGATTATCTATGGGAGGTTTAATAGGTCAATATCTTGGTATAAACCATCCTGATAAGTTTAATAAAATTATCATTGCAAATACAGCATCAAAAATAGGAAATGAACAAGGTTGGAATGATCGTATTGATTATGTATCAAATAATGGTTTAGATAGCATTTTAGATGGTACTGCAGAACGTTGGTTTACAACTGATTTTAGAAATAATCATCCAGAAATAGTCAGCGGAATATTAAATGAATTTAAAAATAATGATTTAGTCGGTTATTGTGCTAATTGTGCCGCTGTTAGAGATGCTAATTTCCAAAATGAAATTCAAAAAATAAAATCTCCTACTTTAATTATTAGCGGTACAGATGATTTAGTAACTACAATTGAAGATGGAGATTACATGAATCAAAAAATTCAAAATTCAAAACATGTTCATCTTAAAGCAGCACATTTATCTGCCGTTGAATTAGCGAATGAATTCGCTTCAAATATCTTAAACTTTTAAAATAATAAAGAAAAAAAATACAATGAAACAAGTTCCAATAATTTCTCTAGAAGAAGCAGTTACAAAAGTAAAAGATGGAGACATATTATTACAAGGAGGTTTCGGAATGACGGGAAATCCTATCCATCTAATGCACGCATTAGCAAAAACATCAACTAAAAATATCACATTTGTTGGTAATAATGTTGGTGAAGTTGGTATCGGAGGTGGTCGATTATTAAGAAATGGACAATTAAAAAAAATGATAGGTTCTTTCTTTACATCTAATCCAGAAGCTGTTAAAGCAGCTCAAGATGGAATTGTAGAGTATGAACTTTTACCACAAGGAACACTTGCAGAAGCATTAAGAGCTGGAGGAGCTGGTATTGGAGGTTTCTTTACTCCTACATCTGTAGGTACATTACTTGCTGAAGGAAGAGAGACAAAAATTCTTAACGATATAGAACAAGTATTTATCCCTAGTATCAAAGGAAATGTAGCTTTTATTAGAGCTTGGAAAGCTGATACAGCAGGAAATTTACAATATAGAATGACTGAACAAAACTTTAACAGAGCTATGGCAACTGCTGCAGACTTAGTTATTGTTGAAGTAGAAGAAATAGTTCCTGTAGGTGAAATTGCTCCAGAAGCTATTCATACACCAGGAGCTTATGTAGATTACTTAGTTCAGGCAACATTAACATTAGAAGACTTAGGAAGTTCAGCATCAGTTTCTTCAAATAAAAAGGCTTCTGAATCTCGCATGAATATGGCTAAAAGAGCACTTCAGGAATTAAACAAAGGAGATGTTGTTAATTTAGGGATTGGTATTCCAACATTAGTTGCTGATTTAATTACTGAAGATGATGGTATAATATTACATACAGAAAATGGAATGTTAGGCGTAGGACCAACTCCAACAGATGGTGGTGGCGCTATGGATTATCCTGTAAATGCAGGTAAAATTCCTGTTACTGCGTTAAAAGGTGCTTCATATTTTGATTCTGCAGATTCTTTTGCAATGATAAGAGGAAAACATGTAGATGTTGCTATAATGGGTGGATTACAAGTTGATGAAGGAGCTAACTTAGCGAATTGGGCTGTACCTGGACAACCGTTATTAGGTGTTGGTGGAGCTATGGACTTAGCTACAGGAGCAAAAAAATTAATTATAACTATGATGCATAACGAAAAAAATGGTGATGCAAAAGTAGTTGACTCATGTGATTTACCTTTCACTGCATTAAATGCTGTTGATATGATTATTACAGATAAGGCTGTTTTCAAATTCATTGATAACAAACTTACGTTAATTGAAGTTATGCCAGGATCTACGCTAGAAGAAGTTAGAAAGACTACAACAGCTAGTTTTATTGAAAAACTTGAAAAATAATAATCTAATGAACAAAGAAGCATATATAATTGATGGAATAAGAACTCCTGTTGCAAAATTTCAAGGAGGATTATCTCAAGTTAGAGCTGATGATTTAGCTGCAATTGTAATTAAAGAATTAATCGCTAGAAATCCATCTGTACCTGTCGATGCAATTGATGATGTTATTTTAGGATGTCACAATCAAGCTGGAGAAGATAACAGAAATATTGCAAGAATGGCAGGTTTATTAGCAGGTTTACCTGTTACCGTTCCTGGTGAAACTATTAATAGATTATGTTCTTCTGGAATGTCTTCTATTGTACATGCTAACAGAGCTATATTAGCTGGCGATGGTGATTTATTTATTGCTGGAGGAATAGAACATATGACAAGGGGTCCTTTGGTAATATCAAAAACATCTAAAGCTTTTGGTATTGATGCAAAAATGGAAGATTCTTCATTTGGATGGCGATTTGTAAATCCTAAAATGAAAGAAATGTACGGTACAGATCCTATGGGTATTACAGCAGAAAATCTTGCTGAAAAATATAATATATCTAGAGAAGACCAAGATAAATTTGCTCTTAATTCTCAAGTGAAAGCGGCAAATGCTCAAAATAATGGACGATTAGCTTCAGAAATAGTAAATGTTGAAATTGCACAAAGAAACAAACCTTCTGTTATTTTTGAACATGATGAATTTATAAGACGGTCAACAACACTTGAAGCATTAAATAAATTGAAACCAGCATTTAAACAAAATGGAACTGTTACTGCAGGTAATGCTTCTGGATTAAATGATGGTGCAGGTGTTGTTTTAATTGCATCTAAAGAAGCTGTAAAAAAATATAATTTAAAACCTATTGCTAAAATTATATCATCTGCAGTAGTTGGTGTAGAACCAAGTATTATGGGAATTGGTCCTGTTCCTGCAACTAAAAAAGCATTGGAAAAAGCAGGATTAACTTTAGATGAAATTGGTGTAATGGAATTTAATGAAGCTTTTGCTGCGCAAGCATTGGCTTGCACAAGACAATTAGGTTTAAGCGATGATGATTCTCGTATTAATAGAAATGGAGGAGCTATTGCTATTGGACATCCTCTTGGAATGTCTGGTATGAGAATAACTTATTCTGCTGCATTAGAAATGAAAAATACTGGAGCTAAATATGGCTTGGCAACAATGTGTGTTGGTGTTGGACAAGGTTATGCAATTATTCTTGAAAATGTTTATGATCAAGATATTTAAAAACTATTAAAAAAAATAAAAAAAGACCTCTAATGTTTTAGAGGTCTTTTTTTTATATATTCTTATGATTAAATGTAATTCATTTATTTTTAGTCATAAATTGCAATAGTGATTGAAGCAGCATCCTTTTTTGATTGGGCTTTTCGACTTGGTCGTTGCATTTCGAGAACCTCAATGATCAAGTCGAAATACAATACCCAAGCAAAAAAGATATAGCGAAAAAGCACGACCCGAAGGGATTGCCCAAAAAATTATCTTCTTCTCCCTCTATCATTTTTCTTTTTGAAAAATTTTTTCTTATCCGTAGGATTATTTGGCTTTGAGTGATTAGATGCTGATGATGTGGATGCTTTTTTCTCCATTTTAGGAGTTTTTAAGATATGTACATACGTTCCGATTAACTTTTCTATGTTCATTAAATCACCTTTTTCATCAGGAGCACAAAAAGAAATTGCTTTTCCTTCTCTACCAGCACGACCTGTTCTTCCTATTCTATGCACATAGGTTTCTGGAACATTTGGTAACTCGAAGTTGATGACAAAAGGTAACATATCAATATCAATACCTCTTGCAGCAATATCTGTAGCAATTAAAACTTTCAGTTTTTCTTCTTTAAATTCATTCAAAGCACGTTGTCTCGCATTCTGAGATTTATCGCCATGGATGGCAGCAGCAGGAATTCCAACTTTTTCTAAGTTTCTTGCTAATCTATTTGCACCATGTTTTGTACGTGTAAAAATAAGTGTGCGATCATTTGGATTTTCTTTCAAAAGTTGAATTAACAATTCTACTTTATTTTCTTTATCAACATGATAAACAAATTGCTCAACAGTTTCGGCAGTCGATGAAACTGGTGTTACATTAACTTCTTTTGGTCTTCTAAGAACTGTATGAGAAAATTTTCTGATAGGCTTTGGCATTGTTGCTGAGAAAAACAAGGTTTGTCTATCTTCTGGGACAAATTTTAAAACTTTTTTAATATCGTTCACAAATCCCATATCCAACATACGATCTGCTTCATCAAGGACTAAAATTTCTATTTGATTTAATTTTATATGTCCTTGAGCAATCAAATCTAACAAACGACCTGGAGTTGCGATTAAAATATCAACACCATTTTTTATTGTACTGATTTGAGGTTTTTGATTTACTCCTCCAAAAATAGCCAAATGTTTTAATGGTAAATTTTTACCATATAATTTGAAATTATCATTGATTTGAACTGCCAATTCTCTGGTTGGAGTTAAAATTAATGTTCGTATTTTTTTTGAGTTACTAGCCTTATTTGTTAAGTTTTGTAGAATAGGAATAGCAAAAGAAGCTGTTTTTCCTGTTCCTGTTTGGGCACAACCAATAATATCTTCTCCTGCTAAAACAATAGGAATCGATTTTTGCTGTATTTCTGTTGGTTCTTCATAACCAGCGTCTTTTATAGCATTAAGAATTGGAGAGATTATATTTAATTCTGAAAAATTCATTTAATAAACAATTTTAATTTAATTATTGAAATAGGTATTAAAATAAAATCACTTCGATTGAAGTGATTTTTATTATGATTTTAATCCTCTAATTCTTTTGCATTTCTATCTATTGGAGCGTCCTGCTCTTGAGCGTGAACAGAATTAACTGAATAATTTCTCCATCTCTCAATAATATCTAACATATCTGTAGGAACAGGAGATTCAAAATATAATCTTTCTCCAGTTGTTGGATGATTAAATCCTAATGTACGTGCATGTAACGCTTGACGTGGACAAGCCTTAAAACAATTATCTACAAATTGTTTGTATTTATTAAAAGTTGTTCCTTTTAATATTTTATCTCCACCATAACGAGCATCATTGAATAATGGATGTCCGATGTGTTTAAAGTGAGCACGTATTTGGTGTGTACGACCAGTTTCTAATTTGCACTCAACTAAAGTTACATAAGAAAAATTCTCTATTACTTTGTAATGAGTTACTGCATGTTTCCCTTGAGAACCATCTTCGAAAACAGCCATTTGCATACGATCTTTTAAATGACGACCAATATGCCCAGTAATTGTTCCTTGATCTTCAGCCAAAACTCCCCAAACCAAAGCATTGTATAAACGATCTGTAGAGTGATCAGCAAATTGTTCTGCTAAAGAAGTCATTGCTACTTCTGTTTTAGCAATTACTAATAATCCACTTGTATCTTTATCTATACGATGTACTAAACCTGGACGTTCCATTTGGTCTGACATTGAAGGTAAATTATCAAAATGAAATTTTAATGCATTTACTAACGTACCTGTATAATTTCCGTGTCCTGGATGTACAACCATTCCTGGTTCTTTGTCTATTACTACAACTTGATCGTCTTCGTAAACAATACGAATTGGAATATCTTCTGCAACAACATCATTTTCACGAGGAGGATTTTCTAACATAATTTGTATGAAATCTCCTGGTTTAACTTTATAATTTGATTTTACAGCTTCGTTATTCACTAAAATGTTTCCATTTTCTGCTGCTTGTTGTATTTTATTTCGTGTTGCATTCTCTATACGAACCATTAAGAATTTATCTATACGCAATAACGATTGACCTTTGTCAACCGTTATTGAGAAATGTTCGTATAATTTATTATCGTCTTCTTCTAAGAAGTTTTCTAAATCTTCTGTCATTTATATTTTTATTCAATAATAACTTCCTCTTGTGCTTTCGGAGCTTCGGGCTGCTTTTGTTCAGCAGGAGGATTAGTTGTATTATTTTGTTGTAATTCTTTTAATTGATCATCTACACGTTGCTGTCTCATCATATCTCTATATGAGTTTCCTAAATCATCATCTTCATCATCACCAGAGAAGTTTTTATATTGCACATCTAATTCTTTTAGTTGTGTTCTAATTTGATCTCTTGTTTGTGTAGATAACCAAATATCAATAGGCTGACCTTGATCATAAGTATCTGTAGAGAATGGAAATTGATAAACAACTCTTGCATTAATTGTATCATTTCCTCCACCGATAAATTTAATTTGACCAACTTCAAAGAAATTATCGTTAATTACTTTTTTAGCTTCATCAAGCGTTAAGTTCATTAAACTTGGCATTTTAACTCCAGACAACATTCCTCTACCTAAAACAAGATCAACAGTTGCAAAACGAGGTAATAAATCACCTGCTTTCATTATTTTACCGTTATATAAAATTTTAAGAACTGCATCTTTAGCTAAATCTGGTTCGTAAAGAATTTTTCCAATTTTTAATTCAGAAATACCTAATTGAGTAAATGCCAAACGTTTTGATTTACCTACTAAATCAGGTAATTCTACTGGTCTGTACGTTTTTGGATTTGATTTAAGAAAGATACGACGTCCTTCTTTTACTTGAGATTCTGCTGTTGGGTAAAAATCCATTACAGCATATGGTTTTGTTCCAGGATCAAACCTAGAACTATCTACTTCGTAAGTTAAACCTAACTTTTCTAATTCTGCTGTAGCATCAACAATATTCATATTCGACAAATCTGGAACAGTAATTACCTTGTTATGATTTGTATATGAAGCTATCCATACATTAAAAACAAAATGATAAATACCGTAAGATAACGCAATTACAATAATTACATTAAGTAAGACTTGACTAATTAATTTTATTCCTTTCATTGAAATGATAAATTATCGCACAAATATAGTTTAAAAATAATATTTATGATTGATGTCAAAGTTCTATATTTGAATAAATTTTAATTAAAAAATGTTAAGAGTTGCAGTTGTAGCAGGTGGATACTCGGATGAAAGCGTTATTTCGTTAAAAAGTTGCGAATTAATTTATGCTAATTTAAATCCGGAAAAATATGATCGAACAAGAGTTCGAATCCTAAAAGAAGGATGGTACGCCGAAATTGATGGAAAAAAATTCCCAATCAACAAAGGTGATTTCACTTTTGAAAAAAATGGAGAAAAAATAAATTTTGATGTTGTCTTTAATACAATTCATGGTACACCTGGTGAAGATGGGTATTTACAGGCATATTTCGAAATGATTGGTTTATCATATAATGGATGTCCATTTTACCAATCTGCACTAACATTTAATAAAAAAGATTGTATTGCAGTTTTAAGTAAATATGGAATTCCTCATGCTAAATCTGTATATATAACGAAAGGAGATAAGTATTCTGCAAAAGAAATTATAGAGAATGTTGGTCTCCCTTGTTTTGTAAAACCAAATCGTTCTGGGTCTAGTTTAGGAATTTCTAAAGTTCAGAAATTAGAAGATTTTGAAGCCGCAATGCAAAAAGCATTTCATGAAGATAGAGAAGTTCTTATTGAATCTTTTCTTGATGGAACGGAAGTTTCTGTTGGTGTTTTAAATTATAAAAATGAAACTATTGTTTTAGGAATTACAGAAATTGTATCACATACAGAGTTTTTTGATTATGATGCTAAATACAATGGTTTATCGGATGAAATTACTCCCGCTTGCATACCTTCAGATGTAGAAAAAAGGGTTCGTGAAATAGCAGCTAAAGCTTACAATTGCCTTAATATGACAGGATTCTCTCGTTCAGAATATATCATTGTAAATGGAGAACCTCATTTTATAGAAATGAATACTTTACCTGGATTTTCTCCTGCAAGTATATTCCCTCAGCAAGCAGCTCAGGCAGGAATTGCATTAGAAGATCTTATGGATAGTGAAATTGAATTAGCACTTAATAGAAAATCACCATGGGAAGAATAGCCGTATTTCCTGGGTCTTTTGATCCAATTACTATAGGTCATTTAGATATTATAGAAAGAGCCGTACCATTATTCGATAAAATAATTGTTGCTATTGGTACAAATTCTTCTAAAAATTATATGTTCTCTTTAGAACAGAGAATAAAATTTATTGAAGATTCTGTTACAAAATATAAAAATGTTGAAGTAAAAGCTTACAAAGGTCTAACAGTTGATTTTTGTAGCGAAGTTAATGCTCAATATATATTAAGAGGATTAAGAAACCCTGCTGATTTCGAATTTGAAAAAGCTATTGCTCATACAAATAGAGCTATCACAAATAAAAATATAGAAACTATATTTTTATTAACTTCTTCTGGAAAAGCTTATATCAGCTCGAGTATTGTAAGAGATGTAATGAGAAATGGAG
>DJDD01000001.1:2382-4666 GCA_002430925.1 Flavobacteriales bacterium UBA5933 | reverse complement strand
ACTTCGGCTTGAACGTGAAATTTTACACACTTCTAAAGGCATGCTATCAACCACAAAAAAGTTTTCAAATTCGTTCAGTCTATCAACCATTTTTAATCTCAATTTTTCTATAAATGGAAATAATTTCCTTTTTCTTCGATTATAAACCCTACGTTCTATTTTAGATTCTATTGCAAAACCTTTAATCTCTCTAAACAGCTGATGTTCTGAATCAATTGACTTAAATTCGGCTAAAATAATTAAGCTAATCAACTCTAAATCTGATAGTTTTGGTTTTATAGGTTTAAAATATAAATTATCCGCTTCTGATATTTTATTTAATTCATTAAAAATTAAATTGTAACTTGCTTCTAAGTTGCTCATTTTATATTTGATTGATAATCAATATAATATACTGATTTTTAGTGAATTGAGCAACTCTTTTATAATGCACTACGGGTACTATAGTAGTTAAGAAAATAATAGAAACATATAATTTTGTGGGAAAAACACTTTCTTCTATTAGAAAATTTAAATGACCTACAACTACATAACCATCAAAATCTTTTATTTTCATTGGTTTTATAAATCGAGTAATTTCTGTTTCAGTCAAGTATTCTGAAATAGCTTTATTTTCTGTATAATCAAATTTTAGATTACTTGTTATAGTATCATTAGGAGTTATTGTTGTAAAATCAAAAATATTCTTTCCAATAAACTTTTCATCCGGGTGAGTGATACAATAGCCTTTTTTATCAAAAACAAAGGCGTAATTAAATGTATTTTCATTTATATTTACAAAATAATCATGTAAATCATTCAAATTGAATGTGTATCCATAATAAAGGTTTGACGATTTTTTGAAAAAATAATGCATCCAATAATTACTCCCTTTATATCTGATTATTAAGCTATTATCTTCTTTACCTAATTTATTGTGAGAAAAATGATCTGATGGACTAATTTCCTTATTAATTGCATTAGAATACAATTTTAACGAATCAAAACTATTTTTATCTGAAGTATTAAAAAAAGCCCAATTATATAATTTTAAATCATTTTGACTATTCAAATCATTTAAAACACCTAAATGTTCTTTATAATTATTTTTATTCGATTTATTTACAACATTTTGGATGACATTTTTATAATTTGACATTTTATCAAATTCAAAATAAATAGCATCATATTTACTAAAAAAACTTTTACGAGCAAATTCCTCATTGTTTTTAATGCTTTCTTTTGTTAGTAGAAAACTTAAAACAATAAGTGCGACTATAGTTATAAGACTAACTAAAAGTGTAATTAAATAAATAGATTTTTTTAGATAAACTGTATCGTAAATGAACAAACAATTATTTTATTTTTTTGCAAAGATAAAATAAGTTATCTATTTGATTGTAAGAAAAAAACTGGATAATAGTTATCCAGTTTTAATTATTTTTATAATGTCACTTTACCAATCTTACCTTTATTTCCGACCAAAATAACATATTTCTTATCTGGCGAAACGGTACAAGTATTGTAACTATCTTTCGTTATATTTTTCCAATTGTGACCTCCATCTATAGAATAATCAACTCCAGAGTAACCACAAACCATAACTTTATCTTTGTTTATAATTGTTACACTAGATTTGTATCCTTCTGGATACGACCAAGAATCTTGAAATAAAATTTTACCTCCAACAATTTTAAATTTATAAAAATTAAATTTAGAATCGTCAGGTTTTGTAAAATCTCCTCCTACTAAATAACCACTATTTAAAGTTGGATCATATGCTAAACCATTAATTCCTGAAGTAGATGATTTTATCTTTTCCAACGCATACATTTGTCCTCCTTTTGGAGTATAATAATATAAATTAGACAAAGCTCCTCCTGTACCTAATAACATCAAATTCTCATCTGCATATAAATTACTTCCACTAGAGGCAAAAAATGCTTCTTTAGGATTTTTTAATCGGTAAGGTTGTCCATGAAAATTAGTTGCAACTTTCCATTCTTTAGTATTTGATAATGTAGAAGTTAAAATAAATGGTTTATCAGGTGATATAGGATCTCCAACAACCGTAATTTTATCTGTTTTTTTATCAACTGACATTGCATCTAGAAAAATTCCTTTTTCTTTATTTTCATAAACTTTCTCCCAATTTTTACCTCCATCTTTGGTTTGTAAGATATAAGCTGGAGAATCTATTCCTAAGGCTAAATAATTATCTTTATCAAGAACTTCTATATCTCTAAAATCTCTACCTTCTACAACTTTAGGATTTATCCAAGTAAATGTTTTACCTGCATCTACA
>DJDD01000001.1:0-2252 GCA_002430925.1 Flavobacteriales bacterium UBA5933 | reverse complement strand
AATGTTTTACCTGCATCTACAGATTTGCCTATTGTATTTTTAGAACCAGAAACTAAAATTGTTTTAGCATCTTGAAATGCTAATCCTCTAAAACTAACATCAGCTTTTTCTTCATTGATGACTTGATAAGTTTGAGCAAAACTTAAGCTAGAAAGGATAAAAAATAAGTATTTCATAATATATTTTAACTTGAATAAAAGTAATAAACTTATTAGGTAAAAACGGTATTAATAGCTAAATTATTTTAATATGATATAAAAACATTATCTTTAATAACATTTAGTTATTAAAGATAATGTGAATTTATATGTTTGATTTTAGATTAAAAGTTTTTGATACGGTTGCTAAAAGATTAAATTTCACCAAAGCTGCCAACGAATTAAATATAACACAACCTGCTGTTACAAAACACATTAAAAAAATTGAATTAAATTTAAACATTAAGTTGTTTGAACGTAATGGAACAAAGATAAAATTAACCAAAGCTGGAGAAATATTATTAAGCTATACCAATCAAATATTTTCTATTTATGAAAAAATTGAATTTGATATTGGAGAGTTAAAAAAATTACACAATGGTCATTTAAGAATCGGAGCAAGTACAACTATTGCACAATATGTATTACCACCTATTTTAGCTAGTTTTAAAAAAATATTTCCTGATATTAGAATCAGTTTAACTACTAAAAACTCAGAAAAAATTGAAGAATTACTAATGCTAAATAAAATTGATTTAGGTTTGATAGAAGGTCGAATTAAAAATAGAACCTTTCACTATGTTCCATTAATGAAGGATGAAATCGTTTTAACAACAAGAAATGGCCATTCAAATTCTCTTAAAAATTTTTTAAAGTTAGAACAACTAAAAAATATCCCTTTAGTTGTTCGTGAACCAGGTTCTGGAACTTTAGAAACAATAGATTTAGCTTTAAAAAATCGTCAAATAAAGCTAAATGAACTAAATATAGAAATACAATTAGAAAGTACGGAAAGTATAAAATCATATCTTTTATTTTCCGATTCGTTTGCATTTTTATCCGTTCATTCTATTTTAAATGAACTTAATCATCAATCATTAAAAATTGTAGATATTAAGAATTTTGAAATAAAAAGAGATTTTAATTTTATTATTCAAGAAGGAGAACAATCAAAACTAGTTAATTTGTTTATTGATTTCTCTAAGCGTTATAACTTTTAGTTATATCAGATTACTTTTTTTCATTTCTATATAAATTCAATTTACAAGAAATTTGTTTTGTAAATAATGAATATAAAAATGAAAAAAATAACAAACCAAAACAATTGTATACATATTATAAATTATCAAAAAGTAATTTTTATTTTTTGTGCTATTATTTGTTTAATGCCATTTATATCATCACCAATTGCATTAGTTATTGGATTTATTATAGCTCAGTTATTCGGAAATCCTTACGAAAAACTATCTAAAAAAACATCTAATTTATTATTAAAAGTAGCCGTTGTAGGTTTAGGCTTTGGAATGAATGTTTTTACTGCAATACATGTTGGTAAAGAAGGTATTTCATTTACAATTATAAGTATTTCTTGTGTGATGATTTTAGGTTTTATACTTACAAAAGTATTTAAAATAGATCGAATTACAGGATATTTAATTGCTGCAGGAACTGCAATATGTGGAGGAAGTGCAATTGCTGCTTTATCTCCTATCACTAAAGCAAAAGACAATCAAATATCTGTTGCTTTGGCTGTTGTATTCACACTGAATTCTATTGCATTATTAATATTTCCTCCATTAGGGCATTTATTTCATATGTCACAGCATGAATTTGGTTTATGGTGTGCTATTGCTATACATGATACAAGTTCTGTTGTAGGAGCATCTAGTAAATATGGAGAAGAAGCATTACAAATTGCTACAACAGTAAAATTAGCAAGAGCATTATGGATAACACCTCTCTCTTTTATTACTCTTTTATTTTTTAAAAATTCTACTAAAAAAATTAGTATCCCTTGGTTTATTGGTTTATTTCTTATTGCTATATGTTTAAATACCTACTTGCCAATAATCCATGAGATAAGCCCTATTATAATAATGTTTTCAAAATCAGCATTGACTTTGACTTTATTTTTAATAGGAACAAGTTTATCATTTAATATGATTAAAAATATTGGCTACAAACCTTTACTAATAGCAATTATTTTATGGGTAATAATTGCAAGTGGAAGTTTATTTTTAATATTAAATCTAACATAAATAGAAAAGCATCACA
>DJDD01000074.1:5666-5937 GCA_002430925.1 Flavobacteriales bacterium UBA5933 | reverse complement strand
AAAAAACTGCTGGCTGTGTTACTTTTGTCTGTTTTAAATCCTCTGCAGAACCTTCAAACATAATTGTTTTAATATCAAAACCTAAAATATCATTTGCTTTGTCAAATAATTCTTTTGCTATAGCAGAATTTTCATACAAGTCTTTACCCATCCCTGTAAATTGAGCTCCTTGCCCAGGAAAAACATATGCTTTCATTACTTTCTTATTATTTTAAAATTCAAATTTATGAATTACAAATTAATTTTATTCGCTTATTTTACATTAGTATAT
>DJDD01000074.1:0-5493 GCA_002430925.1 Flavobacteriales bacterium UBA5933 | reverse complement strand
TATTAAATAATTTAATTTTGTTTATATAACAATATAAAATGAGCAGATTACCAATATTAATGTATCACAATATCACTTCAGATATTAATAAAACTGATAAATTAACAGTACACAAAGACTTTCTTGAAAAACAGTTTAAATACTTAGTAAAAAAGGGATATAAAACTCATTTTTTAAATGAATTAGAACATAAAAATGGTCTTTCGGGCAAAAATATTATAATAACTTTTGATGATGTCACAAAAAATCAATTAGAATTTGCTATTCCATTATTAAAAAAATATAATTTAAAAGCAACATTTTTTATTCCATTTGCTTATATAGGAAAATTTGACGAATGGAATAATGGTAAAGAAGCTATAATGACTACAGAAGATTTAAAAAGTATAAATGATGAGTTTGAATTAGCCTATCATTCATTTTATCACAGAAAATATAGTAATTTAACCGAAGAAGAAATTTTGGATGACTTTTATTTATCTGAAGAATACAAAAAAGAAAATAATCTTAAATTACATTCTTCAATTGCTTATCCTTATGGTAATTTCCCAAAAAAAAATCCTGAAAAAGAATCATTTTTTAAGACTTTAAAAAACAATAAGATGATTTATGGTTTTAGAATTGGGAATAGAATAAATAAATTCCCTTTTAAAAAACCATATGAAATAAATAGAATTGATGTAAAAGGAAATGAATCCTTTATAAAATTTATTTTTAAGATTAACTTTGGTAAATTATTTTAAAATCAAAAAGCAATCAATTAGATTAGTGATTGCTTTTTTTTAATAATATTTTTTGTTCTTCTCTATATATTTCATCTAGAAATTTATACCTATTAGCAATAGATATAGCATGTAATTTTGATATTTTATAACCTTCTAGTCCATCTAAGAAACCGAGTCTTAAAATATAATAATTAAAAAATCTATATAAGGGTTTTATTCTATAGTGATAAAATGTTGGTTTCAAATTTTTTATACGAAGTTCTTGAGCTCTTAATTTTGAATAACCATTTAATTTATCCAAATAAAAATTTTCATCAACAAATGTATGATGCTTTATTTTATGCTTAATCTTTCCTATTTCAGAATCACAAGTTAACAATTCATGTACTTTTAAATTATCGATATACTTACATTTAGATTTTTTAAAAACACGTACAGCTTTCACATTTTGTTGTCCTGAATATTTTATTTTTTTATCATTGAAATAAAAATCATGACAAACATAATAAGCATCTTTTGCATTCTTAGAATTAACAGTTGTAATAATTTCTTTAATTAAATCCTCAGACAATTCTTCATCAGCATCAAAAAAAGACACCCAATCATTATTAGCTAATGACAAAGCATAATTGCG
This sequence comes from Flavobacteriales bacterium UBA5933, assembly GCA_002430925.1. Classification (GTDB taxonomy): domain Bacteria; phylum Bacteroidota; class Bacteroidia; order Flavobacteriales; family Weeksellaceae; genus Empedobacter. The sequence goes on along the minus strand of DJDD01000074.1, from coordinate 4,134 downwards.
TTGATCTGTAAAATTATCAAATTCACGTTTAACAAACTTAACTTTAGGTTCATTTATTGCAAATTCTTGAGTTTTATCTGTACTATATGAGTCTACTATAATAATTTCATCAGCATAACAAGACGCTTCTTTTATAAATCTAGAAATATTATCTTGCTCATTATAGGTTATTAGTAGCGCAGAGATTTTTATAGACATTTTTTTTAAGTTGATTGATTAATATTGATTATTTTTTCTAATTTGATTCTACATGATTATCTAAAAATTTCTTTAATTTTCCCTTAAATAAGCTAAAATCAAAATAAGAATAATATTCGTTTACTCTATTTTTTATTTTATTATCATTCATATTATTATACTTTTTAGGGAAGTAATCTTTTAAATGCACACTTATATGATTCAAATTATCTTCAAAGGTTGCCCAAACATTTTTACTTACATAAGGTGAAAAAATTACAAAAGACTTTTTATTCACAGCTTTTGCCATATTTACAGCCCCTCCATCATTACCTATAATAAAATCACATTCATTTATTATTGCTATAAAAGATCTTAAATCTTCTGCTAATAAATCAAAATAAATCTTTGATTTAGTTAACTCTGAAAGTTTATTATAAATAATTTTTGCTTCATCTAATTGTTTTGGAAAATAATTAAACAAGATATTAACATCATAATTTTGTCCTAAAAACTCAACTAATTCTGTCATTTTATCTAACGGATAAGTTTTAGATAATTTAGATCCCAACAAGCTAATCATAACTGTTTTTTTAGATTTATCTACCCCATGAGCTTTAAACAAATTCCTTGCCATTAACTTTTCTTTTTCAGTTAAATACAATTTAGGATTAGTCTCAATAGGCTTGTCAATCCCTAAAGGTGAAAGTAAAGCTAAACGATGTTCAATAGCAAGCCCAAGTTGAGTGAATGGCTCTTTATGCTTTACAACATTATCAGTGTAAAGAAATTGTCTTCCAAATTTTTTATAAGAAATTTTCTTTGGAGCATCATTAATAAAAACATCAATCCAACTTTGAATCTTTGAATAAGCATCAATAATAACATCATATTTATTATTATTAACTTGTTTAGAAAATTTTATAAGCTTGAACAAATTATTATTTTCCTGCTCATCAAAAATAATTTTATTATCGATATAAGGGTTATTTTCTAGAACAGGTAAAGTATTACGATTAATTAAATAATCAACCGTGGAATTAGGATATTTTTTTTTGACATTTTCACACAATAAAGACGTTAGTAACACATCTCCTATCATCTTATGCTGAATAATCAAAATTTTCATAATATTATATAAAGTTATAATACAAAAATACTAAATATTTTAACAAATATTTAGTTTTTTAAGGTTAATTGATTATCTAAAACCCTACCATTAAATGATTGAATATAAGCTTTTATAAAGCTTTCCATTTCTATTCTCTTCAACTTTTCAGTTTTTAATAAATTTTTCTTCAATAACGGATCTTTTTTCCAATCAAATAATCCTAAAGAATTCTTTCCATCAAATGCCAAATAATAATCACCCATTTCAAGATTATAAATATTATCTAAATAATTTACAACAAAATCCTTATCTGACTTATATGATTTACCATAAGATATTATTGTTCCGTCTAATTGTAAATAATCCATTAAACTAGGTAATATATCTATTTGCTGAAAATTTTTATCAATTTTTGCTACCATAGTTGGATCATTTGGAACATAAAACATTATTGGAATTCTAAATTTCCCTACATTATTTTTATAAATAGCTTCCTTCCCTGTAGAAGAAGTATGATCTGAAGTTAAAATAAAAATAGTATTATTATACCAAGGTGATTTTTTAGCAGATTCAAAAAACTTTTTTAAAGCATAATCACTATATGCAATAGATTCATGAATTTCAGTAGTTCCTTTTGGGAATTTTCCTTTATATTTATCTGGAATAATAAAAGGTGCATGAGATGAAATTGTAAATAATGTCGAAAAAAAAGGTTCTTTAAATGTAGATAGTTCTTTATTAAAAAATTGTAAAAAATCTTCATCAAAAACCCCCCATTTTCCATCAAAAGAAGGCGGGCCTAAATATTCATTTTTGCCATAATATTTTTCAAAACCAGCAACAGTCGAATACTTATCAAAATTTTGACTTCCATTAAATGCTCCATGAAAAAATGATGTTGAATAACCATTATCTTTTAAAATTTTAGGTAAACCATAAATATTATTCAAAGAATAGCTCGAAGATATAAAACTTTTATTCATCAAACTTGGCACACTAGAAATCGTAGACGGTACAGCATCTATAGACAATTTTCCATTTGCAAAACCATTTTCAAAAAAATAACTCTTTGTTATTAGTGAATCTAAAAAAGGTGTTTGTCCTCTTTGTATATTCTCTCTTCCAAAACTTTCTAAAATTAATAATACAACATTCTTTTTATTAGAATTTGGGTAATTAAATGTTTGTATTGGTGTAAAAATTTTCTCAGCTTCCTCTTGAGTATAAAAATATACATGTTTTAATCCTCCTTTTTCACTAATTGAATTTACAACAGTAAAAGGTGTATTTAAAACCAATGCCGAAGTCCCAATACTTCCGTATGTAGACGCATCTACAATTCTCAATGGTTTTTTACCAATTCCTCTTCCCATTATAAACAAAAAAAGACAACTAAAAATCAATAAAAAGATAGAAAGTTTAGTAGATATTTTTTTTACATTCTTATAATCAATCTTTTTTAATAAAAACCAAAATAAAAACAAAGTCAAAATAGTAAATAAAGGAATTTGCCAATAATCAACAATATAAGATTCTATTAGTCCTCCTATTTCATTTGTCATACCTTCAGCAGTTATCATACCAAAGGAGCTTCTTCTTCCAATAAATCTAAAATATTCATAATCAACAAAATTCAAAGAAATAAATAATCCATTTACAATAAAAAAACTATAAAATAGAAATTTTTGATATGTTACTTTTTGTTGAAATTTACCTGGAATAAAATGTAAAATAGCAAATATTAAATTAATATAAGCTATTATTGATAAATCAAAAATAATTCCCCCTTTAAAAATAGAAAAATTAATAATTGGAAAAAAAGATTGATTATAAAAGTAAAACCCTACTCTTATGAATTGATAAATTACAATTAATAACAACAAGCGTTTTATAAACAAACTAAGTTGATTGGTTTGCACGTCAATTTATTTAAATTAAGCAGCAAAATTCACTAATTTATACAAATTAACCAAAATTTATTATAAAAAAATAAAGACCTTTTTTATAATAAAAAAAAGTCTTTATCTATCTCTAAAAAAGTTTTACACAGCTACATTATGATCACGTAAAGCATCATTTAATGAAGTTTTTTTATCTGTACTTTCTTTTCTTTTTCCTATAATTAAAGCACAAGGTACTTGGTACTCTCCTGCAGCGAATTTTTTAGTATAAGATCCTGGTATTACAACCGAACGCTCTGGAACATAACCTTTAATTTCAACTGGTTCATCACCTGTAACATCAATAATTTTCGTTGAAGCTGTTAAAACAACATTTGCACCTAAAACAGCTTCTTTACCTACTCTTACTCCTTCTACTACGATACAACGAGAACCAATAAAAGCATTATCTTCTATAATAACTGGCGCGGCTTGTAAAGGCTCTAAAACACCTCCAATTCCTACACCTCCAGACAAATGAACATTTTTACCAATTTGAGCACAAGAACCAACTGTTGCCCAAGTATCTACCATTGTTCCTTCATCTACATAAGCACCAATATTTACATAAGAAGGCATTAAAATAACACCAGAAGAAATGTAAGCTCCATATCTCGCAACAGCATTAGGAACTACGCGAATACCTTTTTCTGCATAATTTCTTTTTAGTTCCATTTTATCATGGTATTCAAAAATTCCTGCTTCCAAGGTTTCCATTTTCTGAATTGGGAAATACATTACGACTGCTTTTTTTACCCATTCATTAACTTGCCAACCATCTTGTGTAGGTTCTGCACAACGTAATTGACCATTATCAATCAACTCTATTACTTCTCTAATTGATGATTGAGTTGCTTCTTCTTGTAACAATTCTCTATTGTCCCAAGCACTTTCTATTATATTTTT
>DJDD01000016.1 GCA_002430925.1 Flavobacteriales bacterium UBA5933 | reverse complement strand
GTCATAATGCACTACGGGTTAATTAAAATATTAGTATTTAATTTGCATAATATTACTTTCTAAATGAAACCTATTTTTTACATTTTTCTTATCACTATTGTTACTTCATGTGCAGCAATACACAATGTACCCGATTCTCAGCATCCCAATAATTTTATTCAACCCAATACAACAAGTTCTTTTGTAGATCAAAATGGTAATTTTTATCCAGATAGTTGGTTGAAAGAATTTGGGAAACCTCCAAGAAATGCAAGTAGAAACGACTATTCGTTAATGAAGATTGCTACTGAAAGAAGTTTTAAGGATAAATTAATTAACTACGAAGATTTAAGGTTAAAAGCAATAGCAGACAGAGTAAAAAATAAAAAAAGAGTCATCATATTTGTTCATGGAATAGATAATGATTATTTGTCGAGTTTATCCAGTTATAATAAAGCTAGGAATTATATGAATATTAATAATTCCAAAGATGAAGTTCTCAATTTCTATTGGGATGGATTAGTAAATGAAAGTCTTTTTGGAGCAGCCAAAGTTTGGGTTTCAGCAACAACAAATAGCCAATTAGCTGGTGTTTTTGGTTTAAGAAGAGTATTAAACGCTATTTCCAATAAAGATGTTTATTTGATATCTCATAGCCGTGGAGCTTCTGTTGTTCTTAGTGCTTTAGTAAACCCATCATTAAAAAGTAGTGAAATCAAAAGAGCTAAAAAATCTCATTATGTGGATTATACAAATGCTGTAGAATTAAAAGAAAATAATAATAGATTTTATAGTATTATGCTTGCTCCTGCAATAGGGCGTATAGATTTTGTTACAGATGCAGATGAATTAAAACAATTTACTCCTCAATTAAAAAAAATGCACATCACAATCAACAATACAGATTATGTTTTAGGCAAAGGTAGAGTAGGTTTCCTTGCACGAAATTTTACGCCAACAGATTTTGGTTATAAAGATGATTTGTATAATGAACTGACTAAAACATATACTTTTTTAGAGAAAACTGATTTTACAGGACAAGATTCTCACGAATTTAAGAGGTATATAAAAAATCCAAAATTTATTACAATCCTTAAAGAGTTTAAATTGAGTAAGTAGAAAACTAAAGACACTATAGTCTGTCTTTAATTTTCTTAATAAAATAATTAATAATGTCTTCCATTAACATATTCTAAATGTAAATAATTTGCAGTTTGTATAAATGGTAAAAAGAAATTATCACCTAAATTATTCCCGTTTGAAGTTGTTATTATGTTATTACTTCTATTTTTTTACCCATTAATTTTCTACCTAATTCTTCTTGCGTACCAATTAAATCAGTTATTCTATCAAAGAAAATTTTCATTAAACTACTCATAGAATACCAATATACTGGAGTAGCAAAAATTATTTTATCATAGTTTATAACTTCGCTGATAATTGATAAAAATTCATCATTATCAGAATATTTTTCATCATAATTGTATAATTCAATTTTATAATCTATAAGTTTAATTGATTTTGAATTAGGATATAATTTTTTAATTAATTGAGATGTATTACCATATTTATTATGAGTTGAATTAATAATGATTTGTGTTTCCATTTTTTTATTTTTTAAATTCAATAACTTCTAAATTTTCAATTTTTCCACTATTCAATTCAAATCGTAACATTGTTCTTACTTTCTGAAAGCCATGTTTACCAACGGCACCAGGATTCATGTGTATTAAACCAAGTTGTTTGTCTGGCATTACTTTTAAGATATGAGAATGTCCACAAATAAATAATTTTGGAGGATGAGAATAAATTTCATCGCGAATAGCAGGATTATATTTCCCAGGATATCCGCCAATATGTGTTATCCAAACATCAACATTTTCTACTATAAATCTATTATTCAAAGGGAATTCAGCTCTAGCTTTTTGGTCATCAATGTTTCCGTAAACAGCTCTTAGTGGTTTTATAGCAGCTAATTGATCAGCAACAGAAATATCTCCAATATCTCCAGCATGCCAAATTTCATCAGCTTGCTTGGCATATTCTATAATTCTATCATCAATGTAAGAATGTGTATCCGAAAGTAAAAGAATTTTCTTCAAAAGGTTGTATTTTTGTATTTTCAAATTTACAACAATTGCGTTATTTTTTAGAATTAGCATACAACGGAAAAAATTATTTTGGTTATCAAATTCAACCCAATCAAATTTCAGTTCAGGAAGTTATAGAAGATCGTTTATCTAAAATACTTAGAAAAAAAATATCTATTGTAGGAGCTGGACGTACAGATTCGGGTGTTCATGCAAAAAAAATGTTTGTGCATTTTGACTATGAAGAAGATTTGAATGTAGATTTAATCAAAAAATTAAATTCTTTTTTGCCAAAAGATATAGCCATTTATTCTATATTTTTAATGGATGATGAAGCTCATGCACGTTTTGATGCAACTTCAAGATCTTATAATTATTTTATTTCACCATTCAAAGATCCATTTTCTTTTGAAAGTGCTTGGGTTTTTAGCCGTGAATTGGATATAGAGAAAATGAATGAAGCGGCTAGATTCTTAATAAAAAAAGGAGATTTTGGAAGTTTTGCTAAATTGCATACAGATGTGAAAACACACATTTGTGATGTAAGAGAAGCATTCTGGAAAAAAAATGAAAATGGACAGCTTGTTTTTCAAATAACTGCTGATCGATTTTTACGTAACATGGTACGAGCAATTGTTGGTACATTGGTAGAAGTTGGTTTAGAAAGAATTTCTATCCAAGAATTTATAGAAATTATTGAACAAAAACAACGTTCATTTGCGGGAGCTTCTGCTCCAGCACATGGCTTATATTTAGTTGATGTTCAATATCCAAAAGAATTATTTAAAAATGAGTTCAAATAACGAAAATTCATCATTTGATTTTAATGGATTAAAGAGAGTACTACAAATTGGTTCCCAAAGTAAATTTATCTTTTGGGCTGTGATTTTTGTAGCTATTTTTAGTGCATGTTTTTCTGTTTATAGACCCTATTTAACAGGAAATATAATAGACGATTATATACAAACAAAAGATTTACCAGGTCTTAAAATTCAGATTATAAAACTAGCTTTGATTCTAGTTTTCGAAGGTATTCTTTCGTTTTTTATGGTTTATTTAGCCAATGTTGTAGCACAAAGAGTTATACGTTTACTTCGTGTACGTTTATACGATCACTTAATTAAATTTAAATTAGGTTATTTTGATAAAACACCAAATGGTGTTTTGGTAACTCGTTCCGTTTCTGATATTGAAACAATAGCTGAGGTATTTAATGACGGAATTTTAGTGATGTTGGGAGATGTGCTAAAAATTGTCTTCATCGTTTTTGTGATGTACTGGATGAACTGGGTTTTAGCAACTGTTGTTATTGTTATTCTTCCTTTGATGATGATTATTACAAGGTTTTTTCAGAAAGCCTTAAAGAATGTATATCAGGAAGAAAGAACACTTGTGGCTAAAGTAAATACATTTGTACAAGAACGATTAACAGGAATGAATATTATTCAAGTTTTTAATCGTCAGCAAGCAGAGTATAACAAGTTTGTTACAATTAATGAAGATTTAAAAAAGAATTATTTAAAAACTGTTTTTTATTTTTCTTTATTATTTCCAGTTGTAGATATTATTTCAGCATTAGCAACAGGAAGTTTAATATGGTTTGGAGGTCTTAGAACTGCAGTTTATGGAGATGTATCAGTAGGTGATTTAATTGCTTTTACACAATATGTAACTTTATTAACAGCACCAATGAGAGCCATTGCAGAAAGGTTTAATACAATACAACGTGGTTTAGTTGGGGCAGATCGTGTATTTAAAATTTTAGATGACGATCAAACATTACCAGATAATGGTAAAATTGAATTAGAAAATGTAAAAGGTAAGATTGATTTTGAAAATGTGAAATTTTCTTATGTTCTTAATAATCCAGTTTTAAAAGGTATTTCTTTTTCAACACAACCAGGAGAAAAAATTGCCATTGTAGGAGCAACAGGAGCAGGAAAATCTACGATAATAAATTTATTAAGTCGTTTTTATGATATTGATTCAGGAGTTATAAAAATTGATGATGTTAATATTTATGACATGGATCTTAAAAATTTAAGAAAACATGTGGCTGTAGTTTTACAAGATGTATTTTTATTCAATACAACTATTTACGATAATATAGTTTTAGGAAATAAAACAATTACATTAGAACAAGTACAAGATGCAGCTAAAATAATAGGTATTGATGATTTTATATCTTCTCTTCCAAAAGGATATTACAGTGAAGTTAGTGAAAGAGGTTCTACACTTTCTGTTGGTCAAAGACAATTAATATCTTTTTTAAGAGCATACATTTATAATCCAGCTATTTTGGTATTAGATGAAGCTACATCTTCTATAGATACAGAATCAGAAGAATTAATACAAATCGCAACGGATAAATTAACTGAAAATAGAACGTCAATTATAATAGCTCATCGTTTGGCAACAATACAAAATGCAGATAAGATTATTGTAATGGATAATGGTTTGATAGTTGAACAAGGAACACATGAGCAGTTATTAGCAAAACATGGCTATTATGCAAATCTTTACGAGGTTCAGTTTTCTAAAGAAAGTTAAAAAAAAGTAAAAAATTAATTATACATTTACAATTATTAACAATAATAAACTTAAACAAATGAATAAATTATTTATAGCCTTTGCTGCATTAACTGTTATTTCATTTTCTTCTTGTAAATCTAACAAAGAAAAAGTTGAAGAAAATGTAGAAAACACTCAAAAACAACTAGAAGAGACTGTAAGTACTCAATTAGAGGAAGGACAAGAAAATGTTGATAAAATAGATGATTTTATTGCTGAATTACCAACTTTTTCTTCACCAGAAGCAAATGAATGGACAAAAAAATATGCTGAGTTAGCTAAAGAAATGAAGGTTGCTGCAACTACAGGAGATCAAGATAAGTTAGCAGAATTAACTAAACAAGCAGTAGATTTATCTTCTGATTTAAGAAAAATAACTCAGAAATTAACTCCTGAAGATGCTAAAAAAATAAATGATTGGACATCTAAAATTCAAAAAGAATTAGGTAAATAATTTTAAATATGAATTAAAAGCTCGATTTTTCGAGCTTTTTTTATCTCGATTAATTATATATATTAATAATATTATTTCTTACCTTTATCACAAATATTTATAGAATATTATTCTTAATATATGACATTAGTACAATTACAATATGTATTAGCAGTAGCAGAGCATAAAAACTTTACAATTGCCGCTGAAAAATCATTTGTTACTCAGCCAACGCTTAGTATGCAAATACAAAAATTGGAAAAAGAATTGAATATTGATATTTTCGATAGGACATCTCATCCAATTAAAATTACACAAATAGGTGAAAAAATTGTTGCTCAAGCAAAAACAATTTTAATGGAAGCGAATAGAATGAAACATCTTGTAAACGAAGAAAAAGGTTTACTTGAAGGTGATTTTGTAATTGGCGTTATTCCAACTGTTTTACCTTCTCTTGTCCCATTGTTTTATAAAACTTTTCAGAAAAATAATCCGAAATCAAATCTTATAATAAAGGAATTACAAACGGATAAAATAATAAAAGGCATAAAAGATGGTTCTTTGGATTTTGGAATTGTTGTATCCCCATTATATGAGGATCAAATTATAGAAAAACCATTATACTACGAACCTTTGATAGCATATGTTCCAAAAGGACATCGTTTATCTGATAAAGATAGAATTAAAGAATCTGATTTGGATACAGCTGATTTATTAATTTTACAAGAAGGTCACTGTTTTAGAAATAATGTTTTAGCATTATGTGATACAACTCACATGAAAAATAGACCAATAAAATTAGAATCTGGTAGTTTTGAAGCATTAATAAAATTAGCGAATGATGGTTATGGAATGACATTGTTACCTTCTTTAGTTGCCGAAGATTTACCAAATGATTTAAAAGGTAATATAAAAGATTTCGAATCTCCTGTTCCTACAAGAGAAGTAGCTTTAATTTATCATCAATCACAATTAAGAAATTCTTTTGAAAAAGAATTAATTAATACAATACAAAGTATTTTGAGAGGAAAAATATTTTTAGAGAAAGATGAAAAAATTGAATCAAATATGATTTCTTTACCCGTAAATAATAGATAAAAAGATAGAATAAAAAAACTTCAATTGATAAATTGAAGTTTTTTTATTTATTTTAAAGCTCAGATAGTTTGTAAGCAATACCAACATTAAAATAAGTATTGGTTGTTTTTCTACCATCAGGATTATGGTTAATATCAGTTAATCCTTTTGTTATACGAGCATTAATTTCTATTTCATCAAATATCTTATATCCTGCACCAAAATTAAGACCAAAATCAAATGTCTTAAAATTATCAGTTACATTAGTTTTTATATCTGTTTTCCCATCTTTAATTTTTTGTTGAGCAGAAACTAAGAAACCTAATTGAGGACCAAATTCAACATTGAATCCATCCATAATTTCATAACGTCCCATTAATGGAATATTAATGTTATGAGTGACTAATCTAGATTTAGCATTAGAATTTGTTTTTAAACCTGCACCTTGTTTAGAATATAAAATCTCTGGTTGAAAACTGAATTGGTCAGTAATTGCGTAATTAGCATATCCTCCTAAAGAATAATCAACTTTAAATTTTGAAGTTGGATAATTAGATAGTGTTGAAAAATTAATTCCTCCTTTTACACCTAAATCAATTTGTGCATGTGCTGTATTTAAACCACCAAATATTGCTAGTCCAAAAATTAGTTTTTTCATGTATATTATTTTAATATGTTACAATAGCTTGTATTTGTAATTTTGCTAGAGTAAAGCTATATCCATAGTTATAGTTGAATAGAGTTAAACAAGAATACAATTTTTGTGCCTATTTGTAACTTCTTATTAAATTAATTGAAATTATACTTTTCTAAGTACTGTAATATAATTTTGGTTGAATTAGGAGAATTCATAACAAAATTTTTGGCCTTATGACCAGCTTCAGTTCTAAAGCTTTCATTATCCATTAATTGTTGAAATATAGTATTGAAATCTGTTTGGTTAATTATAGAAAATCCACCTCCGATTTCTACTAAATCAACAGCTTCTTGAAATTTTTTATATTTAGGTCCAAAAACTACAGGATTTCCAAATGTAACAGCTTCTAAAGTATTATGTATTCCTGCGCCAAATCCCCCACCAATATATGTTATATCTGCATAAGAATATACTTTTGATAAAATCCCAATTGTATCAAGTATAAAAACTTTTGCTTTGGATAAATTTTCTGTTGATGTTTTTTCTAAATCAGAAAATTTTATTGTTGATTGATTGATTTTAGAGATAAAAGAATCAATTTCGTTGTTATTTAAGTTATGTGGAGCAAAAACAATTTTCCAATCATCATTTAATTTATTTGTGATTAATTCTATAAATAATTCTTCATCTTTTGGCCAAGAACTTCCTACAACAATTAATTTTGAATCATTTTTGAATGAATCCATAAAGTCCAATTGATTGTTTTGATGAATGATTTGTTTCACTCGATCAAAACGTGTATCTCCAGCTATTATAACTTGTTTAATATTTATTGATGATAGTAAATCTTTTGATTTTTGATTCTGAACAAAAAAATGATTAATTAAATTCAATTTTTTTGCAAACCAATTATTTCCATTTTTTTTGAAAAAATTTTGACTTTCTCTGAAAATAGATGAAACGACAATAGTAGGAATTTTATTGATGTTAAGTTCAGTTAGCAAATTAAACCAATACTCATATTTTACTAATATCAATAGATCAGGATGTAATAATTTGATTAATTCTTTGGCATTTGATTTTGTATCTAACGGTAAGTAAAAAATCAAATCTGCTCCTTCATAATTTTTTCGAATTTCATACCCAGAAGGAGAAAAAAACGATAAAGCTATTTTGTGTGTAGGATATTTTTCTCGTAAAGCTTCAATAACAGGTCGTCCTTGTTCAAATTCACCTAAAGAAGAGCAATGAACCCATAAAACTTTATCAGTTTCTTGGATTGAAGATATTATTTTTTTTTGCCAATTTTTGCGTCCATCTACCCAAAGTTTAGCTTTCTTATTAAAGTTCGAAGCCAATTTTAACGCCATTCCGTACGCCTTAATTGATATGTTATAAAATTCTTGCACAATGTTGCAAAGTTAAAGATTTGTAATGAGCTTTTTTTGTACATTTGTTTACATAGTAGCAACTTTTTTTAGTTGCATTTTTTGAAAGATTCATTACATTATGAAAAAAATACAAATGGTTGACTTACAAAGTCAATATCAAAAAATAAAAGAAGATGTAGATACTGCGATTTTAAATGTATTAGGATCTGCAGCTTTTATTAATGGTCCAGAAGTAAAACAATTTGAAACAGAATTACAAGATTATTTAGATGTAAAACACGTTATTCCTTGTGCTAATGGTACAGATGCTTTACAAATAGCTTTAATGTCTTTAGATTTAAAACCAGGAGATGAAGTTATTACTGCAGATTTTACATTTGCTGCAACAGTAGAAGTTATTGATTTATTGAAATTGACTTCTGTATTAGTAGATGTTGATTATCATACTTTTACAATTGACATTGAAAAGTTAAAAGCTGCTATTACTCCAAAAACAAGAGCTATTATTCCTGTTCATTTATTTGGTCAATGTGCCAATATGGACGAAGTAATGGCTGTAGCAAAAGAATACAACTTATTTGTAATAGAAGATACTGCACAAGCTATTGGTGCTGATTATAAAGGTAAAAAAGCAGGTACAATAGGACATATTGGTTGTACATCTTTCTTCCCTTCTAAAAACCTTGGTTGTTATGGAGATGGAGGAGCAATTTTTACAAATGATGATGAATTAGCTCACAAACTAAGAGGAATTGTGAATCATGGAATGTATAAAAGATATTACCATGATGAGGTAGGTGTTAATTCTCGTTTAGATTCTGTACAAGCTGCAGTTTTACGTAAAAAATTACCTTTATTAGACAGTTATAATGAAGCTCGTAATAAAGCCGCTGCTTATTATTCTGAAGCTTTTAAAGATATTGAAGAATTACTAACACCAGAAGTAGATGAAAACAGTACACATGTTTTTCATCAATATACTTTACGTGTTACAAATGGTAAAAGAAATGAATTGCAAGCTTTTTTAACAGAAAAAGAAATCCCTGCGATGATTTATTATCCAGTTCCTTTACGTAAGCAAAAGGCATATAATAATGGGCATTATAATGATGCAGATTTCCCAAACACAAATAAATTAGTAGAAGAAGTAATTTCTTTACCGATGCATACAGAATTAGATGATGAGCAATTAGCATTTATTACGTCAGCTGTAAAAGAGTTTTTTGGAAAATAATTTTAAAAAAATATTTTTATTTAAAAGCTTCTGATTTGTTTCAGAAGCTTTTTTAATTTTATACATTTGGATAACTAAAAAACTAGAAATAAAAAAAATGAATAAGATACTTGTCACAGGAGGATTAGGATATATAGGGTCTCATACAGTTGTCGCACTACAAAACGCAGGTTATGAAGTTGTTATTATAGATGATCTTTCTAATGCAAATGCAGATTTTGTTGATCGTATTGCATCCATCACAAATATAAAACCTTCTTTTTATGAAATTGACTTAAAGAATCAAGAAAAAGTAAATCAATTTTTTAGTGAAAATAAAATAGATGGAATTATTCATTTTGCAGCACACAAAGCTGTAGGAGAATCTGTAGAAAAACCATTAATGTATTACAGAAATAATTTGGTTGGTTTACTAAATGTTCTTGATGCCATGAAAGATTTTAATACAGATAATATCATTTTTAGTTCATCTTGTACTGTTTATGGGCAAGCAGATAAAATGCCAATAGATGAAGCAACACCTCTCAAAAAACCAGAATCTCCTTATGGTAAAACAAAGCAAATGGGAGAGGAGATTTTAGAAGATTTTTCGAATGCTTTCAATAAAAAAGTGATTTGTTTACGATATTTTAATCCTGTTGGAGCTCATTCATCTTCAAAAATAGGAGAACTTCCTAATGGAATACCAAATAATTTAATTCCTTATGTTACACAAACTGCAGCTGGTATTAGAGAATATTTGTCTGTTTTCGGGGGTGATTATCCTACAAAAGACGGAACAGCTATCAGAGATTATATAGATGTAAATGACCTTGCAGATGCACATGTTTTTGCCATAGCACGTTTATTAGAAAATAAAAATAAATCGAAATTAGAATTTTTTAATTTAGGAACAGGAACAGGATCTACAGTTTTAGAAGTTGTACATGCTTTCGAAAATGCAAATAATATCAAAGTTAAGTATCAAATAAAAGAAAGAAGATTAGGAGATATTGTCGAAGCCTACGCAAATAATTCTTTAGCAGAACAAGAATTGAATTGGCAACCTAAAATCTCATTGACTGAAAGTATGCTTACAGCTTGGGAATGGCAAAAATCTATCTAATTTGTTATCATGAATAGTCTTTATACTTCAGGATTACTTGTTCTAGATCATAATAAGTTATTGCTAACTTATAGTAAGAATAAAAAAGCTTGGTATTTACCTGGTGGTAAATTAGACAAAAATGAAACTTCTTTAGATGCTTTAGTTAGGGAGATAAAAGAAGAATTAAGTTTAGAATTAAATCCAAAAGAATTAACTTTTTATACTCATATTTCCGCACTAGCTTATGGGGAAGATAATTTACAAATGGAACAAGATTGTTTTCTTTATGATTTGAAAACGGATATAAAACCAACCAATGAAATCGAAGCTATTCAATATTTTAGCTTTGATGAATATAAAGAAGAACCAATTCAAGTCATTGGAGTTTTACAAGTATTCAAAAAATTAATTAAAGATAAGTTGATATAAATACAAAATGCTATTTAATTTTATTAAATAGCATTTTATTGTTATTTTATTTTTTAGTTATTTTTTTTGTGTGAAATTTATTATTGATTTTAACTTTAAGTAAATAAATACCTTTTGGGAAATGCTCTAAATCAATTTTTAAATTTTTTAGATTAAGATTATTTTTTAGTATTAATATTTTTCCATCAATTGTTAATAATTGATATTCTTGAATCAATTCTTTATCTGTAATATTTATAAAATTTGAAGTAGGGTTAGGATACACATTAAAATCTACAGAATTATAATCATTTAAGCCAAGATTTCCACAATCTATTTTTGCTTTCCATCCTTTTGCTTGTATTTCAGCATCTGAAGAGAATTCAGTGGTTATCGCTCCAGTCTTATCAGTAGATATAAAAGGACCAGGAATTTTATTTCCATTTAATTGTTTTCCATTTTCGAATATTTTTGTTTCATCGACTTTATCTCCATTATAAATATTCATATAATCAATAGGATAAGTATTTCCCTCATATTCCAACGCAGGTTGTATATCAAATTCTAGAAATGTAAGTGTTACTTTTTCTTCAGTTTTTTTAGGATAAAAGGTTTTGATAATATTTTCGTTACTTGAGTAATCATTATCAGCACCTCCAGTATCATAAAAGAAATCTCCATTACAATAATTACTATAGGTGTCAATATTACTTACAAATGATCTTGATGCAGAATTTTCAGTACACTCATTGGAAATTTCTATTGTATAATAAGAATTCAAATCAAGATTATTAATTGTTATAATTTTACTACTTGTTTCTTTCCATTCATTTTTATTTTGTCCTGTTTTATAAAAATTATACTTCCATTTTTTACCTATTGCATCACTTATAGTAAAAATTACTTTATTATTATCAACTAAAGTATTAACGCTATCAATTGAATATTGACATGTCATACTACAATCTGTAGTTAAACAAGACTTACTATTTACAGTTTTTCTAATTAATGCAGCAGGTTGTTCACCAAAGCCATTAGAAAGATTAATGCCAACACCTGGTATATTTGAGCAGTATCCCATAATAGTACCTCCTGTTTCATAAGGTATAGGACCTAAAGGACAATCACCTTCTGGAGCTGAACAGCCTTCAAGAGCAGTATTATTTCCATTCCATGAACATGATTGTGTATGTGGTGAACCTAAAACATGTCCCATTTCATGAGCTATGACTGTTACAGTATGGGAGTAAGTAGGGAAATTTTCATAATTAATATCTACAAAAGCGTAAGCATAATTATTAGTAGTACATAAAGAATTCAAATAACCCAAAGAAGTATTATAAGGGAGTTTTAATAACATAGCAAAGTCTCCATCAAAAGTTGGTCTTGCTTTTTGATATGCATACCAATATGCAACCATATCATTATTATCCCCATACGGATCTTCTTTCTCCCATATCATAACTTCTCCTAAAGCTGTTTTTATGTAATCGTTTGAATATAAAGTTTGTACATTGTTAAATATACCAGTTATCCAATTTAATGTCTTTGTTTCATCAGAATCATTCTTTTCATAAATGTTATAAGCAATTTCAAAAAATGGACGAACACAAAATTTAGTCATTTCTATGTCATCTTTCTTAAAATCCTTTTTTGAGAATGATGAATTTGAATTAATATTATTTTCTAGTAAATCAAAAGAACAATTTATAGGCTGTTTTTCTTTAAGATCATAAGATGAATAAGAAATATAATTTTCAGAATTTTTTAATTTTCCTATAATTATATCTCCTAATTTATCAGATGATGCGACACCCATAATTTCGTTTTCAAATATAGATATAGCAACTAAAGAACTTGTATCACCATTTATAATGCCATGATAATATAAGCCAGGTTTATAATCTATTAATTGATTATCTTGATTTATAGCTTTAAAATTGTTAGTAAGTAAATCATCATTTTTAATCAATAGTATATCTATTAACTGTCCATTGAAAGGAACTTTTAACGATAAAGAATTTGGTTTTGATGAATAAAGTTTCGAAAATTCATTTTTTTTTAAATTAAACTGAGAAACATTTTTAGCAAAGTTTTGATATTGTTTCCCTTTTTTTTGAATTTCTTCACTGAATATGTCATAGGCTTTTGAATTACGACTCATTATTTTAGATTTCTCAATTTTTTGAGCGATTGGTTTTAGTTGCCCATAAGAATTTGAAAAAATGAATAGTGTGATAAAGAGTAAGATTTTTTTATTCATATTTATTTGATTTTGTTATAAATATAAGTTATTCTTTTATGAGATAAATAACAAAAAAAATCAGATTAAAATTAATTTTAATCTAATTTTATATTTTAAAATGGATATTTTTCTAATCTTCGACTTTACTATGTTTTTTACCATAGAAAAAGTAAATAATAATTCCGATAATTAACCATATTATAAGTCGGTACCAACTTTCTTTTGTTAATGATGTCATTAAATAAACACATACAATAACTCCTAAAGCTGGAATTAATGGAACAAAAGGAACTTTAAATTTTCTTTCTGCATTAGGCATTTTTTTACGCATAACGATAATACCAATACACACTAAACAAAAAGCAAATAATGTACCTATACTCACCATATGTCCTAATTCTTTAATAGGAACAAACCCAGAGAAAATACTCACAAAAAGTAAAAAGAATAAATTTGTTTTCCATGGTGTATTAAATTTTTTATGAATTTCTGAGAAAAAAGGAGGTAATAATCCATCATTACTCATACTGTAAAATACACGACTTTGTCCAAGTAACATTACTAAGATTACAGAAGTATAACCAGCAATAATAGCAACAATTAATATTGTCTGTAAAAATGTATAGCCTGTAGCCGCAAATGCTGTAGCCGCAGGGGATGCATCACCTGCAAATACTGTATATGGCACTAAGCCTGTCATTACCCAAGAAAATAATACATATAAAATAGTACAAATAACCAA
Organism: Flavobacteriales bacterium UBA5933; assembly: GCA_002430925.1. Classification (GTDB taxonomy): domain Bacteria; phylum Bacteroidota; class Bacteroidia; order Flavobacteriales; family Weeksellaceae; genus Empedobacter. The sequence goes on along the minus strand of DJDD01000016.1, from coordinate 25,972 downwards.
TGATCCTAAAATACCAATTGGCATTCCTTTTTGTGGGTTTTTAGCTTCTTGTGCAGCAGTAGATACAGCATCAAATCCAACAAAAGAAAAGAATACAACTGCAGCACCTGCAGCAATACCAGTCATTCCTCCAAAGTCAGTTCCAGGAATATTTTTTGGTATAAATGGTACGTGATTGGCAGGATTTATGTGTCCCCAACCTAATGCAATAAATACAATTACGACAGTTATCTTTAGTATAACTAATATGTTATTGATAATGGCTGATTCTTTTGTACCTCTTATTAAAATTAATGATAATAGACAAACGATGAAAATCGCAGGTAGATTTACGATTCCTCCATCAGCTGGTGCATGTAATAATTCTTGAGGGATTTGAATATTAAATTGTAACAATAGCTTATCTAAATACGCAGACCAACTAACACTAACAGTTGCTGCAGCCAAAGCATATTCTAATACTAAGTCCCATCCGATAATCCATGCGATAAATTCCCCCATGGTTGCATAAGAGTAAGTATAAGCACTTCCAGCAACAGGTATCATAGATGCAAATTCTGCATAACAAAGTCCCGCAAAAGCACAACCTATAGCAGCTAATACAAATGATAACGTTACGGCAGGGCCAGCATGATCTGCAGCAGCAATTCCAGTTAAACTAAATAAGCCAGCTCCAATGATAGCTCCAATACCCAAAGCAATTAAAGCTCCTGAAGATAAAGATCTTTTTAAACCACCTTCTGATTCTTGAGAATCTTCAATAAGTTTTGATAATGGTTTAATTTTCCAAATAGACATAAAAAATGAGAGTTAAATTAGATTAATAAAATTATGTTCCCAATATAAATACTATTGGTTGATTAAGTAATTTAATAATTAAAATAAAGTTAAAAAAATATTAATAATGCAATTATATGATGTAATCAGTGCAATTATTGTAAAATTTTATTGTCTAATTTTACTGTAATTAAATTATCATTAATTATAAAATTATTTAAAGTACTAAATAATTTTTTTTTAATAATTATTACAATAGATAGTAATAATATTAGTTTATATAATAAATTGATTTAAGTTTTAATGGAAGTACAGAATTTTAATTATACTCTCTTTGATAATTTTTTAACTACTAAGATTTCTGATTTTATAGATAATAATACAACTTGTCTTGTGATTGGAATAAAAGAAGGAGGAATGCCTTTAGCTGAAATGGTAGTTGAGAAGTTACAAACTTATACTTCTCAGAAAGTTGATTTAATTGGAGTTTTATGCCAGCGTTCTTCTACAAAAAATAAAAGAAATAAAAGAAATAAAATTATCTTAGAAAAGAGCCTTAATTTACTTCCAGAAAGTTTATTAAATAAATTAAGAATCATAGAACATTCATTTTTAATTAATAAGAGAGATTTACACAGAGAAGTACATATTCCAGAAGATATTGATTATACGAAATACAATAAGATTTTAATCGTCGATGATGCAGTCGATTCTGGGGCTACTTTAAAAAAAGTACTTGATGGTGTCAATAAAAATATCAATTCTGAAGTTGATATTACAACATTATCTGTCGTTGTAACAGATACTAAAGCTTCGATTATTCCAGATTATTATTTATATTCAGATGTATTAATTAGATTTCCTTGGTCAATAGATGGACAAAAAAGCAATTTTTGATTTTGATAAAACATTAATATCAATTAATACATTTACGTATTGGGTTTTTCATCTTTGGTTAATATCTTTAAAAAAAGGTAATTTTAAATTATTTTTTAAAATCACATTTTTAATATTTTCCAGAAAAGTTTTAAAAAATATTTCACATAAAAACTTCAAAGAAAAATTATTATTATTTGATTATAATCAAGAGTATGATATTTTATTTTGTAAAAAAATATCAAAATACATTAATTACGATATTTTAAATTCATTAAATAAATTAAATGAACAAAATTATTTTATTGCAATATCTTCTGCTGCTCCAGAAAAATATCTAAAAATATTTGTCAATAATTATCTCCATATTAATAAATCATTAGTTTTAGGTTCTGTTTTAGTTGATGGGAAAATTTTTGAAAATTTTCAAAAAAATAAACTTTTAAGATTAATTGAAACTAAATTTATTGAAAAAGATGAGGTTTATGAGTGTCTATTTACAGATTCTGATGATGATATTTTTTTAGGAGAAAATGCAAAAAAAATTTCTTTAGTTAATCCAACTAAAGAAATTTTAAAAAATTATATGAATGTTTATTCATCAAAAATAGAAATAAAAAAAGCTGGATCTTAATGATCAGCTTTTTCTGTATTTTCTTTTACTGTAGCAGCTTCTTCAGTTGCAACTTTTGTAGAGTCTTTTACTTCTTCTTTGTGAACTTCTTCTGCTTCAACATGCTCTTCGTGTTCCTCATGTTCTGCATGTTCTACTTTATGGTGCATTTCTTCAGCAGTTGCTGGCTCATGTTCTAGTTCTATTACTCCATGATTTCCACTTGCTTTGAAATTACAAGAAGTAGCAAGAGCTGCAATAGCTACTAAAAGAGTTAATTTTTTCATTTCGTACAAATTTATTGTAAGGTTATTTTTACTATGTTTACTACAAAAGTAGTTAAAAACATTTATTTCTACTATATGATTTATCTTAATTGAGCAATTTTTTGAATTCCTCCTTTTGTTTTATCTCCAACTTTTACATTGATCTCTGTATCAAGGGGTAAAAAGATATCTACTCGAGAACCAAATTTTATAAAACCATATTCTTTTCCTGCTACAGCTATATCATTTTCTTTACTATAGCATACAATTCTTCTTGCAACAGCTCCAGCAATTTGTCGAAATAAAACTTTAGTTTTTTCTGCATTTTCAACAACTACAGTAGTTCTTTCATTTAATTCTGAAGATTTAGGGTGAAATGCTACTAAGAATTTCCCTGGATGATATTTAGAATAAATAACTTTACCATTGATTGGGTAGCGAGTAACATGAACATTTAATGGCGTCATGAAAATTGAAAGCTGTATACATTTTTGATTTAAATATTCGCTTTCATACACCTCCTCAAGTACAACTACCTTTCCATCTACTGGCGCAATTATACAGTTTTCAGATGAATCTGAAACTCTGATAGGATTGCGGAAGAACCATACAATAAAGCTATACAAAACCCATAAGGGTAAAGCGAAATACAATCCATACAATGGAAAAAAATGATGCAACACTACAGTAGCTATTGCAAAAATAATTAAACAGCCTATTAAAATTGCTGTTCCCTCTCTGTGAAGTTTCATAAAGTATATATGAATAAATAATATAAATAAACAAATGGAACGACAAATATAAAACTATCTAGCCGATCTAAAAAACCACCATGACCTGGTATCAAATTACTACTATCTTTAACTTGAAAAAATCTTTTTAATTTAGATTCAGTTAAATCTCCTAAAGGACCTAGTATAGCAATAATAAGACTTATAATAATCCAATTTCCTTGTAGATTATTTTTAAAAAATTTCTCAATAATAAATCCTGCAATTATCGTAAAAACAATTCCACCAAAGAAACCTTCCCAGGTTTTACCTCCAGATATTTTTGGTGCCAATTTATGTTTTCCTATCAAATTTCCTGTAAGATAAGCAAATGAATCACTGCACCAAAGTAATAAAAATATGAAAAAGACTTCATAATGCATAACTTTTTCTCCTAAATTATAATCATAACTTGGTAAAGTAAGTGCTAAAGCAAATGGGGATATGACGTAAGTTAAACTTAAAGTGAATTTACCAAAATCGTTTAACAGCTCGTTTGTAGATCTAAAAATAATATAAATGCTAAAAACAAATAGAACAGGAATAATAAAATATAAACTTTTTAAATAAAAAAAGTAATGATTAGATATTTCAAAAGAATTTAAAAATTCTTTACTATAATAAGCAAATATTGCAATTGCAGCTAATAATGAACCAAATTGAAATAATTTATTTTTAAGATTTGTAATTTTTATAAATTCATACAAACAAAAGAGACCAAAAATCATCATCAAAACAATTAATCCTTTCGGATCTATTGTTGTTCCTAAATAAATAAAAAGAGCATATATAATTCCTGAAATAGCTCTCATTGAAAAATTCTTCATAGCTTAGTTATTCTTCAACCAATAACAAATAAATATTCTTCGCATTTTGTATGTTAGTAAACTTATGCATGTTTTTACCACGAATGGAAGTTATTTTTGATGGAAGGTTTTCTTTTTTTAATGTTCGTAACTTTTGTAATGCCGCACCAACATTTTCTACTAATTGAGATGGGCGTGCATAGATAATGAAATTTGATGGAAAATCATCTATATTTCTACCAGAAGTTTGATGTGCAGATAACATTATACTACCATCAAATGCAATTAAAAATTCACAATTAAGAAAACTAAGTGTATATGGGGAATCTAAAGGATTTTTAACAAAAGGGATATTGTTTTGATTTAAAATAGATTGTAAGTTATCATCAAGACAAATTAAATCATTTACATTTTCATATTTTATGATTTCTTTTAAATTTTGAAAGACTTCATTATTATTTTCACAGAACAGAAAATGTCCACCTCCAGCATTAAAGTTTGTAGCAAAAACTTCATCTACAGAAATATTGTTGTCAGAGTAATTGGGATGAAATAAATCAATGTGATTTTCTTCGTTTAAATCTTCCTCTGTATTTGTTGCTTTTTTAAGTAAATTTTTAATTGCTTTCCACATGAATAGCTTTAACTTTTAGAATCTTAAAATTCAATTTTAATTGAATAAAGATAATAAATTATAATTGAATACGTATAAATCAAAAAAAAATCGTCTTATTTAAGACGATTTTTTTAGTTATAATAAATTGATATTTTAGATATCATTTCCAGATTCTGGTTGAATGACTTGTTCTGGACCAGCTTCTATAGCTTCTTCTTCTTTTTCCTGAATTTGATCTAATTCATTAATAAATTTTCTTGGTCCAAATATTTCTTCTAAATCTTCTCTGAAGATAACTTCTTTTTCAATTAATTTTTGAGCAAGAATATCTAATTCGTTTTTATGATCTCTTAAAATGTCTTTCGCTCTTTCGTACTGAGCTTCAATCATTTTTTTAACTTCCTTATCAATTGTTTGAGCAGTTTGCTCTGAATATGGTTTACTAAATCCATATTCATTTTGTCCAGAAGAATCATAATAAGAAACATTTCCTATTTCTTTGTTCAGACCATAAATACTAACCATTGCAGAAGCTTGTTTAGTTACTTTTTCTAAGTCACTTAATGCTCCTGTAGAGATATTATTGAATATAACTTCTTCGGCAGCTCGACCACCCATAGTCATACACATTTCATCTAGCATTTGCTCTGTAGTTGTAATTTGTCTTTCTTCTGGTAAATACCAAGCAGCACCCAATGAGCGTCCTCTCGGTACAATAGTTACTTTTACTAACGGAGCAGCGTGTTCAGTTAACCAACCAATTGTTGCGTGACCAGCTTCATGATAAGCGATACGTTTTTTCTCAGAAGGTTTAATAACTTTATTCTTTTTCTCTAATCCACCAATAATTCTATCAACGGCATCTAAGAAATCTTGTTTTTCTACAACATCTTTATTTTTACGTGCAGCAACTAATGCAGCTTCGTTACAAACATTAAAGATATCAGCACCAGAAAAACCAGGTGTTTGTTTTGCTAAAAATTCAATTTCTACATCTTCACCTAATTTTAAAGGACGTAAATGAACTTGGAAAATTTCTTTACGTTCGTTTAATTCAGGTAAATCAACATGTATAATACGATCAAAACGACCTGGACGCATTAATGCTTTATCCAATACATCAGCACGGTTAGTAGCAGCAATAACAATTACGTTAGATTCTGTACCAAAACCATCCATTTCAGTTAATAATTGGTTTAATGTATTTTCACGTTCATCATTAGAACCTGTAAAATTAGATTTTCCACGTGCTCTACCAATAGCGTCTATCTCATCAATAAATATGATTGAAGGTGATTTTTCTTTCGCATTTTTAAATAAATCTCTTACACGAGATGCTCCAACACCAACAAACATTTCTACGAAATCTGAACCAGATAGAGAATAAAAAGGAACTTTAGCTTCTCCAGCAACAGCTTTCGCTAATAATGTTTTACCTGTACCTGGAGGTCCTACTAATAAAGCACCTTTAGGTATTCTTCCTCCAAGTTTTGTAAACTTATCAGGATTTTTAAGAAACTCTACAATTTCTTCAATTTCTTCTTTTGCTCCTTCTAATCCAGCTACATCCTTAAATGTAGTTTTGATATGATCTTCTCCTTCAAATAATTTAGCTTTCGATTTACCAACAGAGAATATACCTCCTCCGCCACCGGCAGAACCTCCAGCACCCATTTTTCTGAATAACAAGAAATAGATTAATCCAAAGAAAACTAGTGAAACAAATAAATTCATAAATAAACCTCCAAAAGCACTTGGAACTTGTGTATTTAATTTAGCTGTTTTATTCGAGCTTTTTTCAACATTTGCGTAAAAATCTTTTTCAAAATTTCCAGCGTCAGCAACATTAAAAACAAAGTTTGGTGTTGCACTTGAAAAAAAGTTTAATTTATCATTAGAGTTTTTGAATTTTTTAAATTCTTCTGTATTAAGAGCTGCATCAGTTAAGTAAACACTTACTCTACCAGTTTCCTTTTCTAGGTCAGCTTCCTTTATATATCCTTTTTCTACATATGATAAAAATGTTGTTCGGTCAATACTTTTAGTTGTATTTCCTACTCCTCCTATATTATCAGAAAATAATAAAAAGGCAATCAGTAATAATCCTATAATGGCATAAATCCATGTAGGATTAAACCCCGACGGTTTAAAATTATTTTTTTTCAATTTTTTTTGGTTTCAGTTATGATTAATATTCCATTTCGATACGTGTTTCTATGGCATCACCCCAAAGACTTTCTATATCGTAATATTCTCTTTGTTCTTTTTGGAAAACATGAACTATAACATTTGTATAGTCTAATAAAATCCATTGGTTGTTTTGTGTTCCTTCTACATGAAAAGGTCTCTCTGACATTTCTGTTTTTACAGTTCTTTCTACCGAAGCCGCAATACCACTTACCTGTGTATTTGAATTACCTGTACAAATAACAAAGTATTGGCAAAATGCGTTTTCAATTTCTCTTAAATCTAAAATAGTGATTTCTTCACCTTTCACGTTCGTAATTCCGTCAACAATGCTATCTAGCAAGTCCTTTGTATATTGAGTATCTATCATTTTTAATTTTGTAATCGACAAATTTAGTGAATCCTTATTAAAATTCTGAACATTTTAAAATAACTTTAACCACAGTTTAAAATTAATAAAAAAAAATGAACTTCATAAGTTTTGATTCTTTGTCTAGTACCAACGAATATTTAATTGATTTATCCAAAAAAGATGCCAACAGTTGGACTGTCATACATGCTAAAAATCAAACAAAAGGTAAAGGTTACGCTGGAAATGAATGGAAAGTGGTTGCTGGACAAAATTTAACCTTTAGTTTTTTATTAAAAACTGATTACACTTTTCAGGAAATGATTTATTTTAATGAATGGGTTTCCAATGTGATATCCTTGTTTGTACAACGATATTCTACAGACACAAAAGTAAAATGGCCAAATGATATTATTTTAAATAATAAAAAAGTATGTGGTGTTTTAATAGAGAATTTTAGATCTAATAAAGTCATGAACTCTATTATTGGAATTGGTTTAAATGTAAATCAGACTGATTTTAGTCAGTTACCAAAAGCAACATCTCTTCAAAAAATTACTGACAAAATATATGACATCAAAGAAATAATGACAGATTTAATGTCATTGTTTTATGAACAATATAGTGTATTGGAATCTAAAGATTTTAAGCAAATTCATGAAAAATACTTACAAAATTTGTTTAAAAAAGATCAAATTTCTCCATTTAGATTAAATGGACAGATAATAAATGGTATAATTAGAAATGTAAATGAAGCAGGAAATTTAATGATAGAAATAGATTCTGTTATCAAAGAATTTAAACATAAAGAGATTGAACTTATTTTTTAATTTTATATAAAAAGCTATTTTTGTTTCATGAAAGAATTTGTTGTATTAGTAGACGAAAATGATAATAAACTTGGTTTAATGGAAAAACAACAAGCTCACGTTGCTGGTTTGTTGCATCGTGCGTTTTCTGTTTTTGTTTTTAATTCTAAAGGAGAATTAATGATACAACAACGTGCTGCAAGTAAATATCATTCCCCAACCTTATGGACAAATACTTGTTGTAGCCATCCAAGAGAAAATGAAACCTATATAGAAGGTGTTCATAGACGTTTGGAGGAAGAAATGGGGTTTGATTGTGAGTTAGAATTTAAATTTAGTTTTATTTATAAAGCTCATTTAGATAATAATTTAACAGAACACGAATTAGATCATGTTTTTATAGGAACATATAATAACGAGCCAAATCTTAATCCTGATGAAGTTATGGCATATCGTTGGGTAGAGTTAGATGAACTAAAAAAAGACATAGAAAAGAATCCTCAATTATATACAGCTTGGTTTAAAATTATTTTTGAACATTATGTTTCGTATATTGAGGCATAAAACTATACTAAGATGAAAGTAACTGTAAATAGAAAAGCTCATTTTAATGCTGCGCACAGATTATTTAATCAGAATTGGAGTAAAGAAAAAAACTTCGAAGTTTTTGGAAAATGTTCTTATCCTAATTATCACGGGCACAATTATGAACTTATTGTTGCTGTAAAAGGAGAAGTAGATTCAGAAACAGGTTTTGTAATGAATTTAGATGAGCTTCGAAAAATAATAGAAGTAGAAGTAGAAGATTATTTAGATCATAAAAACTTGAATATTGATATAGAAGAATTTAAAGATACAAATCCTTCTGCTGAAAATATTGTAATTTTAATATGGAATAGAATCAGAGCTAAACTTTCTAAAGAATTAGAACTAAAAGTTACGCTTTATGAAACACCAAGAAATTTTGTAGAATACGCTGGAGAATGAAAATAGGAGAACATATACCAACTTTTTCGTTGGAAGATAATAAAGGAAATTGGTTTAATTCGGATGAATTTTTACATAAAAAATACTTTGTGTTGTTTTTTTATCCTATGGATTTTACACCAACATGTACAAAAGAAGTTTGTGAATTTCGTGATTTGAATGCAGATTTTACAGCATTGGACGCTGTTGTTGTTGGAATCAATGGACAATCAACTTCTTCGCATGAAAAATTTTATAATAAACATCAATTAAATTTTCCATTGTTGTCTGATAAAGGAGGGAAGCTATCTAAACTTTTAGGCATAAAAAAGATGTTTGGATTACTTACACCAAGAGAAACTTTTGTCTTTAATAAAAACGGATTTTTAATAGAACACATAGTTTCTAATCTTGCAAATATTCATATAGAAAAGGCAATTGAAGCAATAAAAAAAGACCAAGAAAATTAATCTTCTTGGTCTTTTTGTTTATATAAATATTTACGTACAATAACTCGATAAATAAAAAATATAGCTGTTCCTATAAGTGAAGTAATCAGCATAGATTCTGTATCACTTTTATCAAACAAGTATTTTAATCCAAATAAAACGAAGAAAAATACAATAGAATAAATTATGTTCTGTTTCATAAAGTAAAAATAGATATTATTTAACAGCTTTTATACTGTTTTGTTGACTGTCCTTCAAAATATCTTTTTGTATGTTAGTATCGCTCAATAATAAGATTTGAAAAATTGTTATTAGAAGTGGGGAAATAATTCTAAAAATGATAAATCTAAATTTTATGAATTTTTCAGTACCATTAATTTTATCATTTAAAGGAGCATATTTTTCAAATAATTTAGCAAAAATAGTTCCTACTGAAAATAGTAAAACTAAATATATAATAAATGAGTTTTCAAATGTTTTAAAAATCAGATTTAAAGTTATAAATCCAAGTGCTAATAAAATAACTAGAATAATTCTATTCTTTATTTTAATATTTAAGGCTAATAATAAATTGATTGATAGTATTGTTAAGATGTTAATTAAAAGCATTTTTTTGATTTTGTTTAATAACGTTTCGATATGCTCAACGTGACGGCCGTCTTTTTGTTCTTTTTTACCTTTCTAACCACTAAAATTCCAATTTTATTTAATTTATCCGAATTTGCTAATTGATTTGGATTTGTTCCTGGTTCATCTTGTGGGACATTTTTTCCTTGTTTTTTATAAAAATCTATCCAAAAATCATCAATTTTTCCTGTTTCACTATTTTTAAAATTCATAGGTATTAATTCAAAAATATTATCATTTCGGAATGCTCTTTCGATAAAATCTGAACAATAATATTGATTATCGTTTAAGATGTATGACCAATTATAAGGTTTTCCTAACATTATTTTTGCTTTCGTAATGGCATTTGGGATAGAAGATTGAAATTCTTTTTTTAATCTATAAATCTCTAATTGATTATTGTTTTTATGATTTTTAGTATAGAAGTTATATATGTATTCTCGTTTAGAACCTCCATCTGTAGTTGCATGTAAAACGAAAATTGAATCTTTAGTTTTTTCTATTAAGCCTATATGATCAAAATTTAAGTTTTTAGATGTTCTAGTTACTCTGTTTATAGCACCTGAAAGATTTTCTTTTTGTGCGCCTACAAAAATTAAATCTCCGTTCTGTAATTTGTTTAATCCAATGCTTTTAGATTCAATTGTTTTTGTACTACAACTATTGAATATCAATGTAAATAGGATTGAAATGAGAGGAAATAAAGCGAATATTTTTTTCATTCGGAATGAATTATTACATTTAATCTACGAATTAACCAAAAAGATGAATTATAAAAAAATTTTAACCCTATCAATTGTTATATTATTGATATTAGTTGGTGTTGCTATTATAATTGGTAGCAATAAATATAGAAGAGTTTTTTTTATAGATAGTTTTCAAAACCCAATCGAGAGCAAAATTTCATCGAAGCCAAATAAAGATTATTCTTATGAGATTGTAAGAATAAAAGGAAATACCAATGACACTATAATTATACAACCTTGTGAAAAATGTGAAGCGGTAAAACTTTCTGGAAAAATAAATCAGAAGTTTATGAATGAATTTAAAACAGGAAAGTCTATTATGCATTTTCAGCCTTATAAAGCAACGGAAGGTAAACTGAAAATTGTTCATAAAATAAGATAATAATTTTATCAACTAAAATATTTCTAAGAATTAATTCCTTATTTTTGGGATATTTATAAAATAATACAAAGCAAACAAGCAATGAAAATAACTGCATTAAACCAAAAGCACAAAGATTTAGGTGCTAAAATGGTTCCTTTTGCTGGATATGAAATGCCAGTACAGTACTCAGGTGTTAACCAAGAACATTTTGTAGTACGTGAAAAAGTTGGTGTTTTTGATGTTTCTCACATGGGACAATTTTTCTTGAAAGGCGAAAAAGCAACAGATTTATTACAATATTTACTAACAAATGATGTAAGTAAAGTTGCTATTGGTCAGGCGCAATATAATGCAATGCCAAATGAAAAGGGAGGAATTGTAGATGATTTAATTATTTATAAAATCTCTGATAGTGAATGGATGGCTGTTGTAAATGCATCGAATATCGATAAAGATTGGGAATGGATGAATAAGCATAATACTTTTGGTGTTGAATTGACAAATAAATCTGATGAGATGTCTTTGTTAGCTATTCAAGGACCTAAAGCAATAGAAGCAATGCAATCTTTAACAGATGTTAATTTAGCTGAAATTCCTTTTTATCATTTTGCAATAGGAACTTTTGCTGGTATAGAAAATGTAATTATATCTGCAACAGGATATACAGGATCTGGAGGTTTTGAAATTTATTTTGCAAATGAGCAAGCTGATGCAATGTGGGATAAAGTAATGGAAGCTGGTAAAGATTTTGGAATAGAACCTTGTGGTTTAGCTGCACGTGATACATTACGTTTGGAAAAAGGATATTGTTTATATGGTAATGATATAAATGATGAGACAACACCATTAGAAGCTGGTCTTGGTTGGGTAACAAAATTGGATACAGGTTTTATTTCTTCTGATATTTTAAAAGCACAAAAAGAAGCAGGAGTAGAGAAGAAACTTGTAGGTTTTAAAATGATTGAAAGAGGTATTCCTCGTCATGATTACAAAGTGGTTGATGATAACGAAAATACTATAGGTATTGTAACTTCTGGTACACAATCCCCAATTCTTAAACAAGGAATAGGTTTAGCTTATGTTCATGTAGATTTTTCGAAAGTTGGTACTACAATAAGAATTCAAATTCGTGATAAAAATATTTTAGCTGAGGTTGTAAAATTACCTTTTGTTTAGAAAAAATATTTAGTCAAAATATAAAAAAAGTCTGTTTTATTAGTGAATAAAACAGACTTTTTATTTATAATGAAAAAAAATATGTGAAATTTTACCTCTATAATTTTAATTTCTTATAAAAAATAGAGTTTAATTATAAAGATGTGATAAAAATGTTAAATATTACTAAAGTATTCTTAAAAACATTTGTTGTAGACTATTAAATAATATATTTTTGGCAGGTTAATAATTACTAACACAGTAGAAAGTAATAATTAAAATTAACACTAATTATGATCTTAAGAGGCTTTTTAATTAAAGTCTCTTTTATTTTTTAATTATACATCACTAGAAAATAAATCAACAATTGGACGAGGTTTTTTTCTTTTGATTTGTAGTAACCAATAAAAAAATATTCCAAAAACATTAGAAAAAATAATCCCTAAAATCCAAAGTAATCGATCATCATTTTTTGTGAGATTAGGATTTTTTAAGGCGTGTACAATAAAAAATACGAAAGAGACAATCCCGATAAAAAAGCTCATAAGGACTAGGAAAATAAATATGATTAAATTTCCTAAAAAAGCTGTTAATAATGATTTTGAATTTCCAATATGCCCTAATTGAGTATCCAATGTATTAAACATAGAGAAAAATATTCCGAAATAGCTAAGTATAGCTAATAGGAATAAGGCTATTGGGACAATTGCCAAAATAGCTTGTAATTTGTTATTATTTAAAAGAGAAGTTAAATCTCTATCAATCAGTAGATTTTTCATCATACGAAAAATAATCTTTAATTTTTTTAGCTTTAGATTTTCCTATAACATCAGTTAGTTCTAACAAAGATGCATTTTTTATTTTTTCTACCGACTTAAATTTTGTTAATAATTCTTTAATTGTTTGTGGACCTATTCCTTCAATTTCTTCAAGTACAGAGTTATAAGCATTTTTACTTCTGCGATTACGATGTCTTGTAATTCCGAAGCGATGTGATTCATCTCGAACATGTTGTAAAACTTTTAATGTCTCAGAATTTTTATCTAAATACAAAGGATAAGGATCATCAGGATAATAAATTTCTTCTAAGCGTTTTGCAATTCCAATCACAGAAACTTTTCCTCTTAAACCAAGGCGATCAATAGATTTTAGAGCAGAACTTAATTGTCCTTTTCCTCCATCAATTAATATAAGCTGAGGTAAAGGTTCACCTTCTGCTAACACACGAGTATATCGTCTTTCGATAACTTCCTCCATGGTAGCAAAATCATTTGGGCCTTCGACTGTTTTTACATTAAAAATGCGATAATCTTTTTTACTAGGTTTTCCATTTTTGAAAACAACACAAGCAGAAACAGGATTTGTTCCTTGTATGTTAGAATTATCAAAACCTTCTATATGTCTTGGTTCTTCTGGTAGACGTAAATCAATTTTCATTTGATTCATGATACGATTGGTATGCCTATCAGGATCAGCGATTTTTGTTTGCTTCAATTGTTCTAATCGATAAATTCTTGTGTTTTTTAAAGATAAATCAACAATATGTTTTTTATCTCCAATTTTAGGAACTGTAATTTTTCTCAATGGAATTTCGATGCTTAATTCAAAAGGAACATAAATTTCTTTAGAATTTAAATTAAATCTATCAGAAAAATCAATTATTGCACGTTCTAAAATATCTTCATCTGTTTCATCCAATTTCTTTTTCCATTCTTCGGTATGCGATTGAATAATAGAACCATGATATATTTTCATGAAATTGACATAAGCATATTCTTCATCTGAAGAAACAGAAAATACATCAACATTAGAAATCGTTGGAGAGACAATGGTAGAACGAGCTTGATAATTTTGTAAAGCTTCAATTTTTTCTTTAATAATCTGGGCTTTCTCAAATTTTAATTCAGAAGCATATTTAGTCATTTGATTAACTAAATATTGCTTTGCTTCATTAAATTCTCCTTTGATAATATTTCGTATGGCAGAAATTTGTTCTGCGTATTCTTCTTCAGTTTGGTAACCTTCGCAAGGACCTAAACAATTCCCTATATGATATTCTAAACAAACTTTATATTTATGATTTTCGATATTTTTTTCACTCAAATCATAAGAACAAGTTCTTAATTGGTACAATTCTTTGATTAATCCCAATAAAACTTTCATAGTTTTTAAACTAGAATAAGGACCAAAATATTCTGAACCATCTTTGATTACGTTTCGAGTTGAAAAAATACGAGGAAAACGCTCATTTTTGATACAAATCCAAGGATAGGTTTTATCATCTTTTAATAGAATGTTGTACCGAGGTTGATATTCTTTAATTAAATTATTTTCCAGAAGTAAAGCATCATATTCCGAATTGACATTTATAGTTTCAATATTCTCTATGTTGCTCACCAAAACACGTAGGCGTTTAGAATCGTGTTGTTTATTAAAATATGAACTTACACGACGCTTTAAGTTTTTTGCTTTACCAATATATAATAAATCACCTTTTTTATTATAATATTGATAAACCCCTGGTGTTTCTGGTAAACTGGCTAATTTTAATTTTATAGTATCATTCATTAATCTCTACAACATTTATTTTTTGCTGTGCATCATCTATATATATTAATAATTTAGATTTGATGGTATAACCTAAACTTCTAAAGAAATCTGCATAACGATTGACTTGGAAATGATGCTCTAATTCTGGTTGACCTGTTTTATAATCAATAATAGAACAATAATTATCCTTGTCAATTACTACACGATCGGCTCTGAAAACTTGCCCGTTTTCATCAATAAAATCTCGTTCATTAAGAACCGTTAAATCATCAGCAAAGTAAGGTGCTAATTTAGGTTCTTGTAATAGATTTTGCAAAGTTTTTTCTAAATGTTCCACATTCTCTAAAGAAATAGAACCTTTTTGTTTTTCAATTTCTATCACTTTGTGTAAATCGTTTGCCTTATTTACTTGCGATAGAATAGAGTGAACTGTATTCCCAAATTCTGTGAACTTTAGTTTTTCTTGTGCTCTTTCGGAGTTTGTATTAATCACTAAACGTGTATTCCAATCAGATGAATAAAGTTTTAATTCTGTAGAAGAGTTTTTCTTATTTTTTATTTCCGATGCACGTTTTGGAGATCCTTTCAGAATAATTTCATCACCAGAAAATCCTTTAGAAAAAGCAAAATCATGAAGATAATTAGCAATTGATTTTGATGTAGATTTCTCTTTTGGTTTCTGAGCCATCAAATATAATTGTTCCTTGGCACGAGTTGTAGCAACATATAATGTGTTGATTTCATCAAGCTGAACTAGATTTTCTTCTTTATCTATTTCATGTTTAATTTTTTCATTTTTTGTTGATTTTAATTCTTTATTAATACCAACATAAAATGTATCAAAAGGTGTTTCTTCATTTTTTTCTAAAGGAATCCAGATTTTAGAATTTTTACTTTGCCAATCTAAAAATGGAAGAATAACAACAGGAAATTCTAAACCTTTTGATTTATGAATTGTCATAATTTGTATTGCATCAACACCTTTTGGAGTTTTTATACTCGCTTTATCTTTTATGGTATCCCAAAATTCTAAGAACGAATTAAGATCAGATTCGTTTCGAGAAGAATAATCTAAAATAACATCTAAGAAACTTAATATGTAAGCAGGAGATCTTTCCTCTAAAGAAAGTGTACGGATTGCTTTTTCAGTAAAATCATACAAAGATAAATTTTGATCTTTTATAAAATTAATGTCAATTCCTAATGTTTTGGCTTGTTGAATAAATTTATTTAAACCTCCTTTCAAAGCATTTTCTACAGTGATTGTTAAATCTTCTGTTTGGAAAAGTTGTAGTTCATACGCAACCATTAAGAAACGAACTTTAGATTGATCATCTATTGGATTGGCTGTAATTTTGAAAAGATAATGTATAAGTTGTATTTCAAATGAATTTTTTAAGAGTAAAGCTTCATTAGAAATTACAACTAAATTATTTTCTGTTAAGTGTTTTGCTAATAGAATACCTTGTGCATTATTTCTTACTAAAATAGCAATATCACTTAGCGTAAAACCATTTTCTACACATTCATGAATAGTTTTCAGAACTAATTCTAAATTTTGTTCTTTAAATAAATCTTTAGATCGTCCTTCTTGTTCAATGAAATTTAATTTTACAAAACCATCTTTTTGATAATTTGTTGATTGTTGATTTCCAATTTCGTATAATTTTTGAAATTTAGGTAAATTTAAACTCGGAGCAATAAAAGTATATAATTCATTATTGAATTGAATAATATTTTCATGACTTCGCCAGTTTTTATCTAATTCTTCAACACTAATTTTCTCATCTTCTTTATTTTCTATTAAGTCAATCATTTGCATAGGATTTCCTCCACGCCAACGATATATAGATTGTTTAGCATCACCAACCAACATAATTGTATCAGATTGAGCTCTTGCATTTTCAATCAGTGGATCTAGATTATTCCATTGTAGAGAAGATGTATCTTGAAATTCATCAATAAAATAATGATTGTATCTAGAACCAATTCTTTCGTAAATAAAATTAGCAGGCTGTTCTTGTAAATTTTTGCTAATAATTGTATTGAATTCATTAATCAATAAAACATTTGAATCTTTTTTTATTGAATCTAACGATTTTTCAACTTCGTTAATTAATGATATAGATGATATATTTTTCTGAATAGAAGTAAACAATACTAAGTAGTCATTAATTGTTCCTGCTTTAATAAATAATTCTTTAATCTCTGGAAATATAGCTTCAGCTGTTGCATCTTTTACTTTATCCAAATATTCACCTTCAAAAATTACTCTGTTATTAACATCTGTAGGAAGAATTATTCCTTCGCCATTATAATTTTTTAACTTATTAAAAAAACCATATATTCCAGTAGATTTTCCAGGTAATTCATTTACGGAAATACCATTTTTAGAAAGTAATTCAAAAAATTCTTCCCCAATAAGTACTAAACCATTTTTTAGGTCTTTTATATTTTGATAAATTGTATCTCTGTAGCGAATAAACTCATCTAAAGAAACTTTTTTCAACTTCTCTAAATCTTGTAAATGTTTATCATTAGATATATCATTCGTATCCTCTGACAGTGCTTTTCTAATGTCCCAAGATTTATTATCGTCCATATTATCTAGCGCAATTTTTATCATGGTTTGCGTTAGTTTTTCATCTTCACCGATTTTAGAATAAAGTAAATCGACAGATTCAGAGATAATTTCGTTGGTATTCATTTCAACATCAAAATTCATTGATAATCCTAAATCCTGTGCAAAAGATTTCATTAATCTTAGGTTGAATTTATCAATAGTTGAAATAGAAAATTTTGAATAATTATGTAGGATAGCTATCAGAATATGATGAGCTTTCGTTTTTATTATTTCAGGTTTTAAATTCAGTTCGTTCGATAAATCTAAGATGTATGCATTTTCTTTTGGATTTGCTGTATTTGCGATTTCTTCTAATTTTTCTACAATACGTTCTTTCATTTCTCCAGCAGCTTTGTTGGTAAATGTTATTGCCAATATATGCTCGAAATGATAATCGCTTTCGTTGATTAGTAATAATGAAATGAATTCTTTTACTAATGTGTAGGTTTTACCTGCACCAGCTGATGCATTGTAAATTTTGAAATCGCCTGCTTGTAACAATGTTCTGAATTTTTATGAAAGTTAAACAATCTTCTCAAATATATAAAATGAAAATGCCAAAACATGACGCATAAAAAGTTGAAGTCATTTTTATTTGCAATAGGGATTGCATTGGAAATCCTTTGCAAAGAATTCTATTTAAATTTTAATTATTTACTTGTTTGCAAAGATTGGAAAGGAAAGCCCGGCGCGTAGCGATTGCCCAACTTTTACAAAAGCTATTTAAATAATTTTTAAGTTATATTTATTTTTAGGGCAATCCCTTCGGGTCGTGCTTTTTCGCTATATCTTTTTAGATTGGTCATTGAGCTGACTTGAAGAATAATGACCAATCTAAAAAGGATGTCGCTTCAATCACTATTGCAAATAAAATACTAATAATTAATACTAGAGATAATTCAAAAAAATAGCCTGAACAATTTCATAAAATAAAAAAGAGGTTAAAAACATATTTTAACCTCTTTTCAAATTTTATTTAGCAGCTGCTTCAAATTCTGAAATGTGATGCGCAACTTTTATTAATTTATTGTCTTTATCTACTAACAATAGAGTAGGAGTAGATTCTATACCAAATTGTTCTACTATTGGAGAATCCCAACGCAATAAGTCAGTATAATTGTACCAAGAAAAATCTTTAATTGCTTTTTCAAACTCATTTTTATCGTAATCTAAAGATATCGCAACAATTTCTCCTCCTTTTGCTTTAAAATCTTTGTAATATTCTTTTATATAAGGAATTTCTTGTTGACAAGCAGGACACCAAGAAGCCCAAAAAACAATTAATTTTTGGTTTGCTTTAATATCATATAAAGATTTTTTCCCTTTAATGGCTTGATCAAAAGTTATATTAGGTACTTTAGTACCAATTTTTATCCCTGATGCTTGTCCAACTTTCTTTTTTAATTGTTCAGTAATTTTACATGTCAATCCATTTACTTTATCTACATATTTTTTATGAAAATTTGGATATTGATCTGCTGGTACAAAATTTAGAATTGTTGTTAAAACATTTTGCCCTCTCGTCGTTTGTATATCAGTTTTATCAAGAATGTTGTCTGTTGCTAAAATAAGGCTGTTTTCTATATCTTTTCCACCAGCTTTTGCAATGCTAGAATTGATATAAGCAAAAACTAAATCACCGAATAAACCAGATTGTTCTAATTTTTCGTCATCATTTACAAAATGTTTTATGATATTTTCTTCTAATTGAGGATCTGTATTATTTTGAGCTTTTTGTTTTAATTCTTTTAGACTATTGATATAGCTAACTAAAGGAGTGAATTTAGTATTGTTTTTTATAGAATTAATACGTTTATCTTCTTTTACCATTGCAACGTAAAATTCATCAGTAGGTTTGTACATTTGCATTAAATATGGAAATACTTGTGCTTGTACATCGTTTAGAGGTTGTAATTCTTCTGCTTTTACCAAATCTTTTTGAGCATCACCTTCAATAACAGTCAAATTTTTAGCAAAATCTTGTCCAGTAGTTGTTTTGAACTTTATGTTTTTATTATCTGTTAATAAAGAAATGTTTTCTCCTGTAGGTAAATCTACACGCACTATACCTGTATATTCTTTTGGAACATTAGCAGAAAAATTTCCTTGTTTATCTGTTTTTGTGTTTTTAAGTAATTTAAGTTCAGCATTGTCATATATTTTTACAAGAACACTTTTATCAGGATAGTTTTCAAATTGTCCTGAAACTGTAAACTGACCGAATGCAGTACTTCCCAATACTAGGATTGGTAGTATATATTTATTTTTCATTTTTGGTTTGTTTTGTAGAATAAAAAAACCTCAATCAAACTGATTGAGGTTTTAAATTTAAGAATTTATTTTTGAATAAGTTTTCTTTCCTTATAAGAATATATACCTGCAATTGTTACTGCTGTAAGAATTAAAATAGGTAAATAATTATCTATTGGTGTTTTTTGTGTACCATCACCTTGTTGTTCTTGATCTCCTGGAGCTGGAGGAGTATCATCTCCATCCCAACCATCATCAGCAAAAGCAAAACTTGTTGATAATACTAACGAAAGTATAAATAAGCTTAGTTTTAAATATTTTTTCATAATTAGGTTTTATTTTTTGATTGTTTTCTTAGTTACAGTTTTACCATCTTTATATGTTATTTTAACAACATAAATAGAAGGTATATTAATAAAATTCAATTGATAATCTGAATTTGTAGAAACTGCATTTTTAGAGAAAATTTGACGACCAGTTAAATCAAATACTGAAATATCAGCTGTTGTGTTTGATTTTTCAAAACGAACAAATTGATTTCTATTCGCATCAGAATATAAATAAGTTGTATTTGTTTTAGTTAAATCATCAGTACTTAAAGTACTAGAAGGTTTTTCATTCCAATAAAATTCAAAACGATCATTTATTTTATCATCAGCAGTAAAAGTAACTTCAGTTGATTCATTAACCTCAGTAACGGTATTTTTTACTTTATCATATAAATAATATTTACCCAAGTTTAAGTTTTTAACTTCGTTTAATATTGAATATTCATATAAATTAAGGTTTAAATTATATGTTGTTCCTTCAGTTAATTTATTAAAACCTACACGAATTGGTTTTCCGATGTAGTCCTCTGAATTAAATTCATTAGAAGTAGTTTGAACATCTGTTAAAACATCTCCGCTTTCATTTTCTTCATAAAAAAATACTGGATTTGAAACTGTAGTAGCAGTTGTTGAATCACCCGTTTTCATAAAACTAGCGTTTAATAAATATGCAGCACTACCTTGTATAGTTTTTTCACTTTTATTTGATACATACAACTCTAATTGAGTAAAATCAAAATCAGTAACTAATCCTTTTGCTTTTAAATCTTCATTATTTAAAAGAGTTGAAACTTTATTATTTGTTGTTGAATTAGCTGATCTAGCATATACTCCATTTGGTAAACCAGTTGCATCTGTTGACACGTTAGAATAATCATAAGCAAATGTTTTATTTGCATCAGATAAATTTAATGTGGCAGATATTAAACGGGTACCATTATTACCTGTTTTATTTAATTTATAATAATCTATATAAAATGTTTCATATGGCTTTACTAACAAAGCTTGCCAACTACCTGTCCAAAAAAATGTACCTGCATCATTCTTTTTTAAATAAGCAGCAAATGTTGTAGTATCAGATGATTTACTTCCAGAACCAAAACCAGAACCCCAATCCATTGTATAACCATTGGCTATTTTTACAATTTGGAATCTAAGCGCTGTATCAAACACTTCAGTAGGACTTTGAAGACCACCTGCTGTTGTAAATTTAATCCAAGAAGCACCACCTTTAGTAATGTTAGATAAATCTAAATTTGATGTATATGGATTAGCTAAACGATGTTGGTTTTTACCAAAAAGTACATCTGTTGCAGTATTACCTAAATAAGTATAATATTGTTGACCATAATTATTTGTGTTATTTTTCCAATTAGGATATAAAACATCAGCATAATCTTGACCTGTTCTCCATCCTGATTTTATAGTTTCAGTAACAGCTGCATTATTTGGATAACCTGTTAAGCCAATTTTGGTAGCACTAGTTAAACTATTGAAAGCTGTTACTAAGCTATTATTATCTTTAAATTGTAATAAATATCTTTTGTATGGAATAATTTTTGTACCTGTAGGAACCGCATCGTATTCAGTTTCTGCAATATCCCATACTAATAGAGATTGTTGAGCACGTTTAGTTGTGCCACAATTAACATTTACACCACATTCTCCACTAAATATAGTTCCACCAGTAATTGTGTTAATAAGAGCTTCTGCAGTTATATTTTGGAAAGGTAATGCTGTTAAATATTCATTACTACTAGTTATATTTGGTTTTACTCTTTCCATAATAACTTTACCAGTAACATTACTTCCATCATTAATTCTTAACTGTCCGTAAGATGTATCATTTGTATATCTATTTACAAAATTTTTACCTGTGGTATTAGCATTTGAAAAATTACCTTCAATTTGAATGTTTCCCTCATTAATGATTTTTTCTGTTGTATCTGTAGTATTTGATGTATTTACAGCTACAGCTCCTCCATTATAAAATAATGTACTTGGATTGACTTTCACAACAACTGCATCATTAATATATGTATCTTGTGCATAAGAGGTACTAAATATTCCACCTAATGCAAATAAAGCAAGTAGATTCTTTTTCATAATTTTTATGTTGTTTTTTTAGCTAGTTAGTTTTACTATTTATATTTATTGTGTTAATAATATTAAAACTATCACAAATATATATAAAAAAAATAAAAAGTTATAACACAATGAATTATATTATTACTTTTTTTGGTAAATCTTTAATATTATACATGTAATCTGTAAATATTTCTTCCGTTACAGCTCTTAAACCACGTGCTCCTAAACCTAATTCATCAGCACGATCTACAATTTTATTCAATGTTTCATCTGTAACAATAAGTTCTTTATCGTCTAATTCGAATAACTTTGTATATTGTTTTATTAATGAATTTTTAGGCTCAGTTAAAATAGCTCGCATAGCTTCTTTGTCTAAAGCTTTTAAATAAGTTATAATAGGTAAACGACCAATCAATTCTGGAATAATTCCAAAATTTTTCAAATCTTGAGCATTTACTTCATCTAAAAGATTTTCAACTTCTTTTTGATCTTCATTTTTAAAACCAATAACATGTTTCTTTAAACGATCTGCAATATGTTTTTCTATACCAGAAAATGCACCACCAGCAATAAAAAGAATATCTTTCGTATTAACTTCTATAAATTTTTGATCAGGATGTTTACGACCTCCTTTTGGTGGAACGTTTACAACTGTACCCTCTAAAATTTTCAATAAAGCTTGTTGAACTCCTTCTCCAGAAACATCTCTAGTAATAGATGGGTTATCACTTTTTCTAGCTATTTTATCCACTTCGTCAATAAAAACGATACCTTTTTCAGCTAATTCTAAATTATAATCAGCAGCTTGTAACAAGCGCGTAAGAATACTTTCTACGTCTTCTCCAACATATCCTGCTTCTGTTAATACAGTTGCATCAACTATAGCAAATGGTACATTTAATAATTTTGCAATAGTTTTAGCTAATAATGTTTTTCCACTACCAGTTTCTCCAACTAAAATAACGTTAGATTTATCAATTTCTACGTCATTATTTTTATCTAGTAATATTCTTTTATAATGATTGTAAACAGCAACTGATAATATTTTTTTTGCCTGATCTTGTCCTATTACATACTCATCAAGAAACTCTTTAATTTCTTTAGGAGATTTTAATGCCAATGGTTTTATTAAATCATTGTTTTCTTGAAATTTAGATTCTTCTAAAACAATACCATGAGCTTGTTCAATACAATTATCGCAAATATTACCGTCTATACCTGATACTAAAATATTTACTTCGTTTCTGCTTTTTCCGCAAAAAGAGCACTTATTTTCTTCCAATTTTTATTATTTATTTAGTTTACAAATTTACCTATTTTCTTTTTTCCAAAAAAATTTCTTTGTTAAATTATAGATTATCAACACTTCTAAAGAAAATCGGATAAATTTATCTATTTTTTGTAGCATTGATTATTAGTGAATTTCTACGTTTATTTAACAAAAAAATATTTCAAAAAAAAACCATTTCAATTCATTGTTGAAATGGTTTTTTTATCATTTTGTTTTATTTTATGATCGTGGAGATAAAACTTCATCAATCATTCCATAATCTTTTGCTTCCTGAGAAGTCATCCAGTAATCTCTTTCTCCATCTTTTTCGATTTGTTCGAAAGTTTGACCAGAGTGGTGTGCAAGAATATCATATAATTCTTTTTTCAATTTCAAGATTTCTTTCAATGTTATTTCCATATCAGTTGCTTGACCTTGAGCACCACCTAAGGGTTGATGAATCATTACACGAGAATGTTTTAATGCAGAGCGTTTTCCAGCAGCACCAGCAGCTAATAATACAGCACCCATAGAGGCAGCCATACCAGTACAAATTGTTGCTACATCAGGTTTAACTAACTGCATCGTATCATAGATACCTAATCCTGCATAAACTCCTCCGCCTGGTGAGTTTACATAAATCTGAATGTCTTTTGTAGAATCAACACTTTCTAAGAACAATAATTGAGCTTGAATGATGTTCGCAACTTGATCATCAATAGCTGTTCCTAAAAAGATAATTCTATCCATCATTAAACGAGAGAAAACGTCCATTTGTGCAACGTTCAGTTTTCTTTCTTCAACAATGTATGGCGTCATGTTTTGGATATAGCTTTCTAAATGTAAAGAGCTAATACCTTTGTCTAACGCTGCGTATTTTTTAAATTCTTCTCCTACGTTTTTCATTGTTTTTTAGATTTTAAAATGAAAGGTAAAGAATTTTTTTAGAAGATTATAATTAAGCTTCTGCTAATTCTTTATTCTTTTCTGTGATTATATCTACAAACTCGTCAAATGTAACTTCTTTTTCGTTTAATTTAACGTTGTTCTTGAAGATTGCTAACATTTTATCTGTAAATGCTTGGTATGATAAACGGTTGTATTCTTCTTGATTTTGAAGAGCAGACATTGCAATTTGTTGTAATGTTTCTTCAGGAATAGAAGTTTGACCGTACATTTTTAATTGATCTTTAATTGCAGCGTATGCAGCCTCTTTAACTTCTTCAGCAGTTACTTCTACATTATTAATTTCAGCTATTTTAGCTTCAATTAATTGGTAACGTAAACCTTTATCCATTTTAGCTAATTCTTCTTTAGCTTGTTCTTCTGAAGTGATGTTTTCGTTAGAAGTTTGTAACCATTTTGTTAAAAATTCTGTTGGTAAATCAAATTTAATTGTTTCAACTAATTTTGCTACAACATCATTAATGATTTGTTTGTCAGATTCTTTATTATACATGTTTTCTGACTCTTCTTTGATTTTGTTACGGAATGCTTCTTCTGAATCTACAGCTCCTTCTCCGTATACTTTATCAAATAATTCTTGGTTAATTTCTGATTTCTCAGTTTTGTTGATTTCTTTAATTGTATAAGTAACTACAACTCCTTCTTCAGAAACTTCAGTATTTAATTCTTGAGCAGCTTCTTCTGCTGTATCAAAAATATCTTTTGTGTTAACTTCTACTACATCACCAGCTTTTTTACCAATGAAAGCAGATGCATCTTTTAAATCTTCTAAACGAATAAAAGTAGCTTTAGCTTCTTCTTGTCCTTCAACTTTAGCTTCAACTTTTAAAACAGCTCCAGCTTCAGCTTCAGCTAATGATTTTAAAGATCCAAAACGTGCAGCAAAATTATCTACATATTTTTGAATTTCTTCGTCAGCAACTTTAACTTTATAGTTTTCGATTTCGATTTTAGATAAGTCTACATCAAATTCTGGAGCTAATCCTAATTCGAAATCAAAGTTTAATTGTTCAGCATCCCAATCAATATCTTTAATTACAGGAACTGGATTTCCTAAAATTGATAATTTTTCTGTGTTGATGTATTCAGAAACACTTTTTTGTAATAATTCATTTACAGTATCAAAAATTACAGCTTGCTCGTATTGTTTTTTTACAAAACTCATAGGAACTTGTCCTTTACGGAAACCTTTAATATTAGCTGTTTTTCTGTATTGGTTTAATACGTCAACTACTTTTTCTTGATAATCTGCTTTGTCAACAGTTACAGTTAAAACTGCGCTTAAATCCCCTGTTGTGTTTTTAGTAATATTCATCTACCTTAATTTGGGTGCAAATGTATAAAATTTTAATTATTTTTTATAGAAGAAATTGAAAAGATAAGCGATTCATTTCCTATAATTTAGTTTATAACTTAAATTTTATAATTGTTTTATTTCTTAATATATATTCAATAATTAAACCATTAGTAATAACCGGACATTTTGTCATTTAGTGTTCAAATAAAAAGAGGCTGTCTCA
>DJDD01000035.1 GCA_002430925.1 Flavobacteriales bacterium UBA5933 | reverse complement strand
CATTAATAATAACTGAATTTAATAAATACAAATCTAATAGCATGTCGAAACATTTAAAATCCTTACCTATTTCTCTATACAAAATCCTTTTCGAATTTCACTCAAAATGAGGGATTTCTTCTTAAAATCTATTAAATTAAAAACACGCTTCTGTTAATTCTTTTTCAAATAAAAAACCAACGCTTTTTCTAATCTTCTTTTGATATTTCTTTTCAATAATTTTGGAGCGATAACTTCCAATTCTTCTCCAAAACCAAGTAATTCACGTTCTAATTCAAAATTATGAATAACTTCTATAGAAAAAATTATACCCTTTTCGTCTTCGTTAATTATTTTTTGTGTGGCATGTATTGGTTTAGTAACAACATAAGGTGCTAATTTTTTATTGACACGAAAAACAACTCTTTGTTCTCTATCTTTTAAAGTTTTTGTAACGCCAAGTGCATTATCGTAATAATGTTCAAAATCTATTTCCGATTCATCAACAAAAGGTTCATTTGCTAACTCATAAAAATCAACAATTCTATCCAAAGCAAGCGTATATAATATTTTACTTTTTCTTGCTTTTGCTAATAAAAACCATCTGTTTCTATATTCTTTTAGTAAATAAGGATAATAAACAGCTTGTTTTGGCTCTCTAGATTTATTTAAATCCGTAAAAGATTGATAAGAAATAAGCAGAGATTGTTTTTTTACAATTGCTTGGTACAACCTATTCAAATGTTCTAATCCTTTTAATAATGGATTTTCTTCGAACTGTATATAACTAGGTTGTTTATTATCTTGTTTTGATAAGTTACTTTCCAAACGAGTAATTATCTCGTTCATATCATCAAAATAATTAAACCCATTCAATTGTTTCATTACAGAAATCACTTCTTTCATCTTATCTAAATCAGCTGTAGATATAGGCGAATTATGAATAGAATAGTCTTTGTCTTCGTATTCATAATATTTTCTTTCTTTTACAATAATTGGTGCATTATAACCTAATTTATCACTTCGCATCACTTGTATATCTCCTTGTATTGTACGCTTAGATATTCCAGTTGTTATTCCTTCATATTCGTACAAGGCTTCAGAAACTTTTTCTATTAAATCTTCTAATGTCCATTTTCTGAAATGATTTTGTAGACATTTATCAATAGTTTGATAACGAATTAATGCGATTTTATTAGTTGCCATAGCTCAATTGTTTGTGTAATAGTACAAATTTGTGAATTAACTACGCAATCTATCTGCGTTAAAAAAATAGAATTAGATTATTTTGTAAATAATTTAACTTTTAAACAACTAAATATTATTTAGTTACTATTTATTTTAAAAATAATTTTTATTACGCAATTCTTCTGCATCCAACAACCTCAACTTTGTCAAAGGTTTAACAACCAAATGGTTTATTTATCTCGACAGATGTTTCTGTATAGCATCATAGTAGAAATTGTTTCATCACTTCTATTCTAGTCTTGGTAATAAATCTATAATGTAAAGGTCACAGGTTCGAATCCTGTCTTCATTTTCAAATGAAGTAACTCAGTTAGGTTAGAGTAATTACAAAAATGCGATGTGTCGTAGGTTCGAATCCTACCTTCAACTAAAATTGAAGTAACTCAGTCAGGTAGAGTAATTGCAAAACAGCTATAACCTGTTCTCGCCTTCGGGCACCAATTAGAAACAAAAAGCTAAGGCAGTTTCTTTTCGAATAGAAAGGTTCATCTTCTTAAAGATAAATCGTGAAACGAGAACAAAAACTTGCTTAAAACTTGAATCTGATTCTTTGTAAGATGATTGATTTTTAATTTTCTAGTTTCTTATTCAATAAAATAATTTGAATAATTGATTTGAAAAACAACTATCAAAAAAGCTTATTAAACAATCTCATTCCGTTTTGAAAAAGGAAACTTAATTAGCTTTTTTTAGTAAACAAATAAAGTAAAAACCTAAAAAATATAAAATGAAAAAATTAGTAATCAACAAGCAAGAAATTGCTGTAAAAATAAAAAACAACGAAGTAGCAAAAGTTTATTCAACTGGTACTTACTGGATTCTATTTAATAAAGGAATTATAAAATTGAATTTCAACGAAATAATTGAAGAAAAATACCATTCTCTATTTCTAGAAAATGAACAGTTAGCCGCAATGATAAATTATACTGAAGTTTTACATAACGAGGTATTAATTGTTTATAAAAACAAACAATTTCATCAATCGTATGTAAATAGAAATGTTATGTTATGGAAAAACTCTGTTCAATTAACAACAAAAAAATTCGATTTGAATTCAACAGAAGAAATAAAAGACTTAGATAAAAGAGAAATCGAAATACTAAGAAAAATAAGTGCTGTTCGTACCATTTCTGTTTCACCATATTTCGAAGGATTATTATTCAAAGACAATCAGTTTAATACTATCCTAAAAGCCGGAGATTATTTATTTTATAATAACGAGACAAAAATTTCAGCTGTTACATACGATTTACGTCCACAAACAATAGAAATATTAGGACAAGAAATCTTAACAAAAGATAAAGTGCAATTACGTATCAACTTTATAGTACAATACCAAATCGTTGATTTGTTAAAAGCATATCAATCGGATAAAGATTTTGTAAAAATGATTTATCAAGCTATACAATTAGGATTGAGAGAATACATTAGCAATGTTACTTTCGACGATTTAATGTCTGATAAAAATTCTGTAACAGATTACATTATCAAGAAATTTGAAACACAATTCGAGACAATTGGTTTAAAATTAAAAGATGCAGGAATGAAAGATATTATTTTACCAGGAGAAATCCGTGAAATAATGAATCGTGTTTTAATTGCTGAGAAAACAGCTCAAGCTAATTCTATTACACGAAGAGAAGAAACAGCATCTACAAGAAGTTTATTGAACACTGCCAAATTAATGGAAGAAAATGAAATTCTTTGGAAGTTGAAGGAAATGGAATACATCGAGAAAATTGCAGATAAGGTTGGTGAAATCAGTATCTCTGGAGGTTCGAATGTATTAAATGAATTAAAAACAATGTTTACGAAACAATAAAAACAACAATACTAAATAAACTAAGGCAAATTGAAAAAGACGAAAATATAGAAATTCTATTTGCCGTTGAATCAGGAAGCCGAGCTTGGAGCTTCCCTTCTACCGATAGCGATTATGATATTCGGTTAATTTATAGAAGAAAAATAAGTGAAATTTTTACAAAATGTTTCGATATGCTCAAAATGACATAATGAAGCAAATAGAATTAAAAAATCGTTTTTCTAAGAAAAACACTTGAATTGACAAAAAATGCAATAGCGATAGTAATGGAAATCCTTTTTCCTTAGAAAAAGATTGTAATGAATAGCGTGACCCGAAGGGATTGCCCAAAATATATCACTTTTTTACTGCATTAAGTATTGTTTATTTTTATTCCTCCAACCTGCCTGACTACTATAGTTGACATAAAAAACTTTAACATCAGCAGAACTTGAATTGGATACAAAATAGATTTTCTTTTTAGCTTGTGATGCATAATCAGTGAAAAACCAATTTCCGTCATTATTTCCTGCTTGACTTGCATAACTTACTTTATAAACTTTTAAATCTGCTTGACTTTCATGATCAACCACATAAATTTTCACATCAGCTTGACTACTATATTCTACAGAAAATACTTTCTGAGCGTTGAGAATATTTGCGAATGAGAACATGAAGATTAATAATAAATATTTCATTAACTTAAGTATTTGATTCGTTTAAATCTACAATATTTTGATGAAACATAAATAATTTTAAGAACTAGACTATATGAATAATACAAATAAACCAATCAATGGAAATGATTTAATTGATTTAGGTTACCCAGAGAATGAAATTTTAAGAATTGCTCTTAAAATCAATAAAAAAAGAACTGGTTTTACCAAAATAGAAATGCTAAATAAATATGCACAAGTATTGTCTTCGCCACAGGATTTTATAGAAGATAAATTATTTAAAACTCTTGCTGAGGCTTTTGTGAATGGAGTACATTTATCTACTATAGATGAGAATATAATACCACTAAATGAAAATCCAAAAGATTTTGAAGTTTATGGTGCAGAAAAAATTGAAGATGGTGCATTAGAACAAATGAAAGTTGCAATGCAATTACCAATAACAATTGGTGGTGCATTAATGCCAGATGCTCACCAAGGTTATGGTTTACCAATAGGTGGTGTCTTAGCAACTAAAAATGCGATTATTCCTTATGGAGTTGGTGTTGATATTGGTTGTAGAATGGCTCTTTCTATTTTTGATTTACCAGCTTCTCATTACTTGGAACATCATGATGTTTTAAAAGATGTTTTAATGAAAAATACAAAATTTGGTGCCGGACATGGTTTTCATGGACAATATAAATCTGAGCATAAAGTTTTGGATGACAACAAATTTGAAACAAATTCTTTTATTAAAAATTTAAAAGATAAAGCTTGGTCACAATTAGGAACTTCTGGCGGTGGAAATCATTTTGTGGAATTCGGTTTAATGGAATTTAAAGAAGATGATACAAAATTAAATATCAAAAAAGGAACGTACCTTGCTTTACTTACTCATTCTGGTTCTAGAGGTTTTGGTGCTACAATTGCTGGACATTATACAAGAATTGCGAAAGATATTTGTAAGTTACCCTATAAAGCCAAAAATTTGGCTTATTTGGATTTGAATTCTCAAGAAGGTCAAGAATATTGGATTGCTATGAATCTGGCTGGTGAATATGCTTCTGCTTGTCATGAGGTGATTCATCAAAAAATTACAAATGCTTTGGGTGCTGAGGTTTTAGGTAAAATTGAAAACCATCATAATTTTGCTTGGAAAGAAATTTACAATAACGAGGAAGTAATTGTTCATAGAAAAGGTGCTACTCCTGCATCTAAAGATGTTATGGGAATAATTCCTGGTTCTATGACTGCTCCTGGTTTCTTAGTAAGAGGAAAAGGTGAAGAAAATGCAATAAATTCCGCATCGCATGGAGCTGGTCGACAAATGAGCAGAACACAGGCTATAAAATCTTTATCTCAAAATAAAATTAATGATTATTTGAATGATTTTGGGATTACATTAATTGGAGGTGGTAAAGATGAAGCTCCTATGGCTTACAAAGATATTCATACTGTGATGGATGCTCAACAAGAGCTTGTTGATGTTGTTGCTACATTTACTCCTAAAATGGTAAGAATGGCCGATGATGGCTCTAAAGAAGATTAAAAAAATTCTTCCGTTCATAATGAATGGAAGTTTTTTTGTTTTAATTATAGTTTTAATTAATTAAACACAAAAATACCATATAATAAATCTATTGTTTAATAAAAATGATTATTCTTGAAAACAACATCACAAATAAAAGTATTACAATGTTTTAGATTAAAAATTTACTGTTTTTAAAACTCAAAACAACACAAATAATAGTTTTAAATAAAAGTTATCAACAAAATTATTCACATTTAAAATGTTTATATACCTTTGTCGAACAAATAAATATTTAGAACATACTATAATGTCACAAACTGGAATACCATCAGTTAATCTTGCAGATTTTTTATCTGAAGATCCTGCTAGAAAACAAAAATTCGTTAATGAAATTGGAAAAGCATATGAAGAAATCGGATTTGTTGCTTTAAAAGGACATTTTTTATCAGACGAATTAGTAAATAATCTATACGAAAATGTACGTGAGTTTTATGCTTTACCTACAGAAACAAAACAAAATTATATTGTAGAAGGAATTGGAGGTCAACGTGGTTACACAGCTTTCGGTAACGAGCATGCAAAAGGTAGCACAGTTGGAGATTTAAAAGAATTTTGGCATTTTGGTCAATATCTTAATGAAGAAGATAAATCTAAATTCAATTATCCAGAAAATATTAATGTAAAAGAAGTTCCTGACTTTAACGTTTATGGTGAAGAAACTTACAAACAGTTAGAAAAAACAGGAATTTATGTTCTACGTGCTTTAGCTTTATTTTTAGGTTTAGATGAATTTTACTTTGATGATAAAGTAGAAAATGGAAACTCTATCTTAAGAGCAATCCATTATCCTCCTATTACAGAAGAACCTAAAAAAGCTGTTCGTGCTGGTGCTCATGGAGATATTAACCTTATTACATTATTAATGGGCGCACAAGGTCGTGGTTTACAAGTACAAAAACATGACGGAACTTGGGTCGATGCAATTGCAGAAGATGATGAATTAGTAATTAATGTTGGTGACATGTTATCTCGTCACACAAACAATCGTTTAAAATCTACGATTCACCAAGTTGTAAATCCTGAAAGAGAATTATGGGGAACTTCTCGTTTTTCTATTCCATTCTTTATGCATCCTGTTTCTGATATGGACTTATCTGTTTTAGAAAATTGTGTTACAGAAGAAAATCCAAAACAGTTTGAAGATATTACTGCTGGAGAATTCTTAACACAACGATTAAGAGAAATTGGATTAATAAAATAATCTCATTAAACATAAAAAAGAGAGTTGAAAATTTACACTGCCCCCAAAAAGTT
>DJDD01000077.1 GCA_002430925.1 Flavobacteriales bacterium UBA5933 | reverse complement strand
TCTTAGAATGCTCAATGACCAGTCTAAAATTCAATGAACAATTAAAAAAGATTGCAACGCAAAGCACGGCACGAAGTGATTGCCCAAAAAAAAGAGATTAGTTTTAAAATCATTTTCTATAATCTTTATTTTTTCGTTGAATTGACAAGTTTTTAATTTGTAATTTTGCTGTATGTATTTGAAAGAACTTAAGGCAAGACAATTCAAGAATTTTGATGAAAATAATTTCGAATTTTCATCAAAAATAAATGCTTTTGTAGGACAAAATGGAAAGGGAAAAACAAATGTGTTGGATGCAATTCATTATTTGGCCTTGAGCAAATCTTATCTTAATCATTCTGACGCGATGAACATACAGTTCGAACGTGATTTTTTTACATTAGAAGGAACGTTTGATAAAAATGAATCTGATGATGTGATTTTTTGCTTGGTTCGTTCTGGACAACCAAAGCAATTAAAACGAAATTCAAAAACTTACGATCGTATTTCTGATCATATTGGTCAATATCCTTTGGTGATGATTTCCCCTTATGATAGCGATTTGATAAAGGAAGGAAGCGAAGTTCGTAGAAAGTTTTTGGATAATATAATTTCTCAATCCAACAAACAGTATTTAGCAGATTTAATACGCTATAACAAAGTACTCATGCAACGAAATGCTTTGTTGAAATATTTTGCTGCAAATAATACATTTGATCCAACATCATTGGAAATTTATGATGAAGAATTGATTCATTTAGGTAAAAACATTCATGCTGTTCGTAAGGAATTTGTAGGAACATTTTTGGATGCTTTCTTGAAATATTACAATGAAATTTCTGAAGGACGTGAGCAAGTGAATATAGAATATGTTTCACAATTAAATGAATCTCCTTTTGAAACAGTACTGAAAGATGTTTTGTACAAAGATCGTTCTGTTCAGTATTCTACAGCAGGTATACATAAAGACGATTTATTGTTTACAATTACGAATTATCCCATAAAGAAATTTGGTTCGCAAGGACAGCAGAAATCCTACTTAATTGCATTGAAATTAGCACAGTTGGAAGTAATAAAAAAATCATTAAATATTACGCCATTGTTGTTATTGGATGATATTTTTGATAAATTAGATGAACATCGTGTAACACAATTGGTGAAATTGGTGAACGAAGAACGATTTGGACAGATATTTATTACAGATACACATCCAGAAAGAACGGAACAAATTATAAAACAAATAAATGCAGAAAGTAAGGTTTTCCGATTATGAAAAAGTATGAAAAGCGAAGTAATCAGCAAACTTTAGGTCAGGCATTAGAACATTTTATAAAACAAAGTGGGAAAGAAGAGCTGATTTGGGAAGTGAAAGCTGAAGAAGCTTGGTTTGCTGTGATGGGAAAGTTTTTTGAGAAATATACAGATCGAGTTGAGGTTCGTCAACGTGTTTTGTATGTAAAAATAAATTCGCCAGCGATGCGACAAGAATTATTGATGGGAAAATCTAAAATTATTGCAAATATTAATGAAGAAATAAAAAAAGATTTTCTTGTTGATGCTAAAATTTATTAGAAATGCCATATATCCAAGAATCAAGCTATCCAAAACCAACATTATTCAATAGAAATTCTCATTTTTCTACCATTTATCCTTCAAAATTTAAACAATATCCTATTCCAAATTATACAAGGGAAAAAATAACTACAGCCGATGGTGATTTTTTGAACTTAGATTGGAGAAAACAATCAAACAAAGAAAAATTAGTTATTCTTTTTCATGGTTTAGAAGGAGATTCGAAGCGAACTTACCTTAATTCTTGTTCTGATTATTTTTACGAAAGAGGATATTCTATTCTTGCTTGGAATCATAGATCTTGTGGAGGAGAAATGAATGCAACATGTAGGTTATATCATCATGGTTCTATTGATGACGTAGATTGTGTGGTACAAAAAGCATTGAAAGATGATTACAAAGAAATAGTATTGCTTGGTTACTCGATGGGAGGAGCTATTATTCTGAATTATCTTGGAGCTTACACAATAGACAAAAGAATAAAATGTGGAATTATTTTTTCTGCACCACTTTCTTTAACTTCTTGTTCGGATACTTTGAAAAAAGGATTTAATAAAGTTTATTTCAAGAATTTTGAACGAACACTTGTTCCTAAATTCAAAGAAAAAGCAAAACAATTTCCAGGTCAACTGAACGAAGAAATGTTAGATAAAATAAAGTCTTTTGATGAGATAGATGAATATTATACTGCGCCATTGCATGGATATTCTTCCAAAGATGATTATTATGAAAAAGCTTCACCATTGACAGTTATTCATCAAATAAAAACACCTTGTTTGATTGTTAATGCACAAAATGATCCTTTTTTAGGAGAAAAATGTTTTCCTGTTGAGATGTTTCGTCAGCATGAATTTTGCACATTCGAAATGCCAAAATTTGGAGGACATTGTGGTTTTCCATTAAGAAATAATAAATATTCTTGGGCTGAAATAAGAGCACATCAGTTTGTAGAAAGTATATCGAAATAAAATAATAAAAGCGTTGAAATTTCAACGCTTTTATTATTTTATATTCTATTGATTTAATAACCAAATCGTCTTAAATCATTTTCTTTACTTCTCCAGTCTTTTCTAACTTTTACAAAAAGTTTTAAAAACACTTTTTTATCGAAGAATTTTTCTAGTTCTTCTCTTGCTTCTTTTCCTACTTTTGATAAAGATTCGCCTTTATGACCAATAATAATTCCTTTTTGAGAATCGCGTTCAACATAAATTTCAGACTCAATAGAAATTAGATTTAAATCTTCTTTAAATCGTTCTGTAACAACCTCTACAGAATAAGGAATTTCTTTTTGATAATTTAATAAAATCTTTTCACGAATCACCTCATTCACAATAAAACGTTCCGAACGGTCAGTCAATTGCTCATCAGGATAATATTGTGGACCTTCAGGAATAATTGCTTTTATTTTGTTGATTAACAAATCTACATTAACGTTTTCCTTTGCCGAAATTGGTAAAATTTCTGCATTTGGTAAAAGTTCATGCCAATATTCAACAGCTTCATTCAGACGATCAGGTGTAGCAGTATCAATTTTATTTAATAATAAAATGATTGGAGTAGATGTTTTTTGTAAACGTTCAAAAACTTCTTCGTTTTTTAATCGTTTTTCACCTATTTCAACAACATAAAGAATAACATCAGCATCAACTAATGATTCTTTTACTGCATCCATCATTTTAGTTTGTAGTTCGTAAGCTGGATCCAAAACTCCTGGAGTATCCGAAAAAACTATCTGATAGTCTTCTCCTGTCAAAATACCTTTTATACGATGACGAGTTGTTTGTGCTTTGTGTGTAGCAATCACAAGACGTTCTTTCATCAACATATTCATCAAAGTAGATTTACCGACATTTGGATTGCCAATAATATTTACAAAACCGGATTTAAATTTCTTTTCGTCTGACATGATGCAAATTTAGTTATTTTATTGAAGTTGTTTAAATTTTTTAAAAATTATGATGAACCTATAAAATAATGTTTTTTTGGGCAATTGCTTCGCACCGTGCTTTTACGCTATATCTTTTTAGATTGATCATTTCGAAATGATCAATCTAAAAAGGATGCCGCTTCAATCACTATTGCAAAATTCATAATTCAAACAACAATATAACTAGATAAAAAATCTTCATCTGCTAGAAGAAACCAATAATTAGAAAATGATTAGAATTATTTTTTATGCTTGTTTTGTTACTAAAATATGATTAATTTCATATAGCATTATGGAAAATATATAATCATTAAAAATTTAAAAAAATGGAAAAAGTCGAATTAATAGAAAAGGAAGACGTTAAAAAATACAAATTTTTAGACGCTTACAAAGAGGATGTTAACTTTGAAACTGAAAAATTAAATGGAGCTGTAAGGTTAGGTAATGAGTTTAAATCTAAAGCATATATTACGTTTCAAACAGAAAAAGGTCCTAAAAAAATAGAAACAACAGTATGGTCTGTTACTGATAAATTTTTACAAATTAAAAATGGAGTTTTAATTCCTTTAGATTCATTAATAAATGTTCAATATTAAAAATATTTATGAGGACAGAACCACAATTTGTTTATAAACTAAATCCGTAGTTTGTCTACGGATTTTTTTATTGTGTTAAAGTATGAAATGCTTCTTCAAGATTACTATATTGTCCTCTAAATTCTTCTATCGTTTGGTCTGCAATCACTTTCCCTTTATTCAATAAAATAACACGAGAACATAAAGCTTCAACTTCCTGCATAATATGAGTAGAAAGAATAACAGTTTTCTCTTTTCCTATTTCTCGAATTACGTCACGGATTTCTAAAATTTGATTAGGATCTAAACCATTTGTAGGTTCATCTAATATTAAAATTTCAGGACTAGAAATAATTGCTTGTGCTAAACCTACTCGTTGTTTGTAACCTTTAGATAATTGTTGAATTTTTTTATGCTTTTCTGGAGTTAATCCTACTTTTTCGATAACTTCATCAATTTTTGTTTTAGGAACTTTTCTAACATTTGTAACAAATTCTAAATATTCTTTTACATACATATCCATGTATAATGGATTATTTTCTTGTAAAAAACCAATTAATTTTTTAGTTTCTATTGGATTTTTTGATACAAGAAAATCATTAATTAAAATATCCCCAGAATCTGGATTTATAGCATTAGTAACACTTTTCATTAATGTTGACTTTCCCGCTCCATTAGGACCTAATAGACCAACAACTTCTCCTTTTTTTATAGAAAATGAAATTTTATCTAAAGCTAATTGATTACCGTATTTTTTTGTTAAATCTTTAATGATTATTCCCATTTGATGAAAAATTTTGATAAAATTAATGAAAAAGATTTGCTTGTTTAAAAAAATATTCTGTAGATTTGTTCAATAATTTGAAAATCAATAATGACAACATTTAATTATTTTAACACATTTTTCTTTTACTTTTTTGGGTATTATCTGAAAGAGCAGGGACTGTGTTTTCATAATTGATTGTTAGAATGATATTAAGATAAATTAAAGTCCCGCATTTTGTGGGACTTTTTTTTTGCCAAGAAATATGAAAAAAAGAGTTGCAATACAAGGTTACATAGGTTCTTATCATCACGAAGCTGCTAATAATTATCTAGGAAATGATATAGAAATAGTAGAATGTGATACATTCAAAACTTTAGCAAAGTCCCTTGCAAAAGGGAAAGTAGACCAGGCTGTTATGGCGATAGAAAACACAATCGCTGGTGCTATTTTACCAAATTACGCTTTACTTACAAAGTATAATTTAAAAATTGTTGGAGAGATTTATTTATCAATTCAACATCAATTAATGGTAAAAAAAGGAAAAACTTTAGATGATATTCAAGAAGTTCGTTCTCACCAAATGGCACTCTTACAATGTGATAAATTTCTTGAAAAACATCAGGATTGGAAAGTTGTAAATGATATAGATACTGCTCTTACAGCAAAAGACATTGTTGACCAAGATTTAGATAATGTAGCTGCAATAGCATCAAGAAAAGCAGCAGAAGTGTATGGATTGGATATTTTAGCAT
Source organism: Flavobacteriales bacterium UBA5933 (assembly GCA_002430925.1). GTDB lineage: Bacteria > Bacteroidota > Bacteroidia > Flavobacteriales > Weeksellaceae > Empedobacter. Next base: position 27,378 of record DJDD01000077.1, on the reverse strand, counting down.
CTAGTATACAAACATTTCAAGATAATTTTACTCGTTTTTTTGTATTGCAGCGAGAACATAATGATTACGAAGATTTCAATAAAGTATCGATGAGGTTTTCTGTTTCTCACGAATCTGGAGCTTTGGTTGATGTTTTAAATAAAATTGCAGAATGTGGTATAAATATGGATAAAATACAATCTGTTCCAATCATAGAAAAACCTTGGGAATACTCTTTTCATATCGATATTACATTCGAAAAGAAAGAACAATATTATGCATTACTTGGCAAAATTGCACGAAAATTAACTGATTTAGAAATATTAGGAGAATATAAACTGGGAAAAAAATGATAGCAGAAGCCCAACGATTACAAAGTGTACAAGAATACTATTTCTCGAAAAAATTACAAGAAATAGCAACAATGAAAACTGATATTCCTGTGATTTCTTTAGGAATAGGAAGTCCAGATTTACAGCCACATTCTTCAGTGATTGAAGAATTAATTAATGTATCACAAAGTGGAGTAAATGGTTATCAAAGCTATCGTGGAATTCCAGAACTAAGAGAAGCAATGGCATCTTTCTACAAAAATAAATTTGATGTAGAAGTTAATCCTTCAACAGAAATATTACCATTAATGGGATCAAAAGAAGGGATAATGCATATTTCATTAGCTTTTTTAAATGAAGGTGATAAAGTTTTAATTCCTAATCCTGGTTATCCAACTTATTCGTCGGTAACAGAATTGGTTCAAGCAAAACCATTATTTTATGATTTGAAAGATGAAAACAATTGGTTGCCAGATTTCGATCAATTAGAAAAGTTAGCAGAACAACAACCAAAGATTATGTGGGTGAATTATCCTCATATGCCAACAGGAGCAAAAGCAAGTAAAGAAGTTTTGAAGAAATTGGTTGAGTTTGGAAAAAAGCATAACATATTAATTGTAAATGATAATCCTTACAGTTTTATATTGAATGATGAGCCAACAAGTATATTATCTATAGAAGGAGCAAAAGATAATTGTATTGAATTAAACTCGTTGAGTAAAACGTTTAATATAGCGGGCTGGCGAGTTGGAATGGTAATAGGAAAAGAATCTTTAATTAATTCTATTTTAAAAGTAAAATCGAATATGGATTCTGGGATGAATTTTGCTATTCAAAAAGCTTCTACAAAGGCACTTTTAGTTGATGATAGTTGGTATACAGAATTAACAAAAGTATATAATGAACGTAGAGAGATGATATGGCAAATTGCAGATTTATTAAATGTAAAATATGATCCAAATGCTGTAGGAATGTTTGTTTGGGCAAAATTACCAGAAGGAGAAAAAGATGATAAAGCATTTATAGATAAAATTCTTTATGATAAAAAAATCTTTATAACTCCAGGAAGTATTTTTGGAAGTAATGGAGAAGGATTTATTCGTTTCTCTCTTTGTGCACCAATCGAAAAATTAATAGAAGTAAAAAAACGATTACAAGAATGAAAACTATTTCTATAATTGGTTTAGGATTGATAGGAGGATCTTTCGCTTTAGCCTTAAAAAAAGTTGGAATAGCAGAAAATATAATTGGTGTAGATCAAAACGAAACACATCAAAAAGAAGCCTTAGAATTAGGAATTGTAGATGAAGTTGTTTCTTTGGATAGAGCAATAGAAATTTCAGATTTAATTGTTATTGCTGTACCTATCAATACAATCCAAAATGTATTACCAGAAATTTTAGATAAAATAGGGGACAATACAATTGTGATGGATATGGGGTCTACAAAGGCAGGAATTTGCAGAAAAGTTCTTAACCATCCAAAAAGAAAACAATTTGTAGCAACACATCCTATTGCAGGAACAGAAAATTCAGGACCAAAAGCAGCATTTGCAGAATTATTTTTGAATAAAGTTGCTATATTATGTGATGTAGAACAAAGTGAAATTGATGCAGCGAATAAAGTCAAAAAAATATATCAATCACTTTGGATGAACGTAAAAATAATGTCATCAGAAGCACATGATTCTCATATAGCTTATGTTTCACATCTTTCACATATTACATCTTTTGCGTTAGGGCAAGCTGTATTGAAGAAAGAAAAAAATGAGGAAGCAATTTTTGATATGGCAGGTTCGGGATTCGAGTCAACAGTTCGTTTAGCAAAAAGTTCACCAGATATGTGGACACCAATATTTATTCAAAATAGAAAAAATTTGCTAACAGCAATAGATGCATATCAAACAGAAATTTCTAAAATTAGAAAAATGATTGATGAAAAAGATGAAGAAGATATTCATCAATATTTAAAGAATACAAACGACATACGTAGAATATTAAATAAGAAATAAATAATACTATCAAATAATAATTGATAAACCTTAAATTTGTAGAAATTATGGAAGTTAATAACTGGATAAAAGAATACGAGAAACCAATGATAATTGCTGGTCCTTGTAGCGCTGAAAGCGAAAAACAAATGATGACAATCGCAGAAGACTTAGACAAAGACTATGTAAAAGTTTTTCGTGCTGGAATCTGGAAGCCACGTACAAAACCAAATTGTTTTGAAGGAGTAGGAGCAATTGGTCTTAACTGGTTGAAGAAAGTAAAAGATGAATTTGGAATGAAAATCGCAACAGAAATTGCGAATGCAAACCATGCAAAATTAGCATTAGAATATGATGTTGATGTTTTATGGATTGGAGCTCGTTCTACAGTTAATCCTTTTACAGTTCAAGAAATAGCTGAAGCTTTACGCGATACTGATAAAACAGTTTTAGTAAAAAACCCTGTTAATCCAGATTTAGATTTATGGATTGGAGCTTTAGAGCGTTTAGAAGGACAAGGAATTAAAAATTTAGGAGCTATTCACCGTGGGTTTTCAACATACAAGAAAACGAAATACCGTAATAATCCACAATGGCAAATCGCTTTAGATTTCAAAAATAAATTACCAAATGTTCCAATCATTTGTGATCCATCTCACATTTGTGGAAATAGAACAGGATTATATGATGTTGCACAACAAGCATTCAATTTCGAATATAATGGATTAATGATTGAAACACATAACAATCCTGACGAAGCTTGGTCTGATGCTGCACAGCAAATTACTCCAGCTCGTTTATTAGAAATTTTAAAAGATTTAGAAATCCGTCAATCTGATGATAAAGATGCAATCTATAAATCTGCAATTGATAATCTACGTCATCAAATAGATGAATTAGATACAACAATCTTAGATTCTATTGCACAACGTATGAAAGTTTCTAATTCAATCGGAAATTTGAAAAAAGAACATAATGTGGCTGTTTTTCAACCAGATCGTTGGAAGCAAATCAAAGATAATTCTGTAAAAGCAGGTGTTTCTTTAGGTTTATCTGAGGATTTCGTTGATAGACTTTTACAAGCAATCCATCAAGAATCTGTTGCACAACAGAATCAAATTATGGGTAAAAAATAAAATATATTGAAAGGAATTGTAATAAAATCAACGGGTAGTTGGTACCATCTTCTTACGGAAGATGGTACAACTTTCCAGGCTAGAATAAGAGGGAAGTTTAGAATAGCTAATATCAAACATACCAATCCTATAGCGGTTGGAGATGAGGTCGATTTTGAAATTGACAAAGATGATATTGCTGTAATTACGAAAATCCACGAGCGTAAAAATTATATCATACGTAAGTCAGTTAACTTATCTAAAAAAACACATATTATTGCTTCTAATATTGATGTTGCTTTTTTAGTTGTAACACTTTCTAATCCTAAAACTTCTTTTGGTTTTATAGACAGATTTTTAATCACTTCTGAAGCATATCATATCCCTGTTGTTATTTTGTTTAATAAAATGGATTCATATTCACAGGAAGAATTAGAAGATTTAGAAATTTATAAATCAATCTACAATTCTATTGGTTATGAAAGTATTGATATTTCTGCTGGAACGGGATTTAATTTAGATTTAGTAAGAGAAAGAATGAAAGGTAATGTTAGTTTAGTTGCTGGTCATTCAGGTGTTGGTAAATCAACTTTACTAAATGCACTAAATCCAAATTTGAATTTAAAAACTCATGTAGTTTCAGATTTTAATAGTAAAGGACAGCATACAACAACATTTGCACAAATGTACGAATGGCCATTTGGTGGTTTTATTATTGATACACCAGGAATTAAAGAATTTGGATTAGTGCATATTGATAAATCTGAATTACAAGGATACTTTCCTGAAATTTTAGAATTAAAATCGGATTGTAAATTTGACAATTGTATACATTTAAATGAACCTAAATGCGCAGTGAGAAATGCTGTTGAAAAGGGTGAAATTGCAATTTCTAGATATGAAAATTATCTTACTTTTTTAGAGGAAGATATATATAAAGAGTAAATAAAAAAATCAAGCTTTTAAAGCTTGATTTTTTTATTTTATATTTTTCTGATTTTTTAATCTTTCTTTTTCTTCTTTAGAAAGTTTTTCTTCTAGATTTTTTTTAACCTGATCTAACATATCTCTCAACAGTTCTGGTTTAAGACTGTAATATTTATAACTTTCTGAAAATTGAGAAAAATTAGTGTTATGCTTTTTCATAATATCAACAGCATCTTTTGCTAATAAAGTGCTTTGGTCTTCTTTGCCGTCCGTAGGAAACATTTGTATACCTTGTTGACTAATGTATAAGTCAGTAATAATATCAATCATTTCAGATTTTTTAATTAAGTTGTCAGGCTCATCAAAATTTTTGGGAGCACAACTTAAAATTGAAATTAAACAAAAAAAGTAAACTATATTAAGATATCTCATAATTTTCCAAAAATATTTCTTAAACGTAAAGATATAACACCAAAAACAGCTTCACCTATTATATCAGAGCTAATTTTAGATTCTCCTAAAGTTCTATCTGTAAAAATAATAGGGACTTCTTTTAAAGTGAATTTTTTAATCCAAGACTTATATTTCATTTCTATTTGAAAACCATAGCCTTTAAATTTTATTTCATCTAAATTTAGAGTTTCTAAAACCTTTGCTTTGTATCCAACAAAACCAGCAGTAGCATCATGTATAGGTAAACGAGTTATTAATCGAACATATTTTGAAGCAAAATAAGATAATAAAACTCTATTCATAGGCCAATTTACTACGTTAACACCATTACAATAACGAGAGCCAATAACTAAATCAGCACCATCTGCTAATGCATGATACAATCGTGGTAAATCATTTGGATTATGAGAGAAATCAGCATCCATTTCAAATATATACTTGTAATTGTTTTTTAAAGCCCATTTAAAACCATGAACATAAGCACGACCCAAACCGTCTTTTATTGTTCTTATTTCTAAATGTAAACGACCATTAAACTCAGTAATCAAGCGCTTTACAATGTCATTTGTGCCATCAGGAGAACTGTCATCAACAATAAGAACATCAAATGATTCTTCTACTGATAAAGCTGCTCTTATAATAGCTTCTATGTTTTCTTTTTCATTGTAGGTCGGGATAATCACTAATTTGTCCGACATAATTATAATTTTGTGGGGATAAAGATAGTTATAAGATTGTAAGTCTTTTGTATTTTTGAAAAAATTATGAAAACAACCGATTTAATTTCTATACAAAAAAACGTAGTAGGTAATGATACTGTAATCATTATACTAGCAGTATGTTTATTATTAGTTTGTGCAGTAAAATATTTGTTTGCGACAAATTATAAATTATTAGGAAATAAGAATGAGTATATAAGCTTTACAGATGATAATACAACATTATTTAGTTTCATTGTAGATGGAATTATGGTAGTATTGATGAGCTTGTTATTAGTATCTTATTTCAAAATCGATTTTGATTATTTTCCAGGGTTTCAATTTCAATACTTAGCCAATTTAGGAATAACATTCGCATTAATCAGTGTTGTAATGCTTATTCGACTTTTTATTGAAATAACATTTTATCGTGTTTTTTATGAATCAAGCTCAGTTGCTTTTTATATGAAAAGTTCCAGTTTTGTGAATGCAAAAAATATAATTTTGTTATTAATCACATGCTTTTTATTCTTTTACACACCAATTAATAAAGATTATCTTATCATAGGAGGATTTTTGTTGTTGTTTTTAAATAGAATAGTTGAAATATATCATATCTATTCTAAGCAAATAAGCAATAATAAGTCGATTTGGTATTATAATATTTTGTATCTTTGCACCCTAGAAATTTTACCTTTTATGGTTTTAATGAAACTATTAACAATAGGTAAGGTAATCTAAAATTACTATGAAAGTTAAATCAATATTAGTATCACAACCTAAACCGCAGGCAGAAAACTCGCCGTACTACGAGATAGAGAAAGCTAACAAGATCAAAATTGATTTTAGACCATTCATCCAAGTTGTTGGAGTAGATGCTAAAGAAGTTAGACATCAGAAAATAGATTTCTCGAAAGCAACAGCTGTCATATTTACTAGCAGAAATGCTATAGATCATTTCTTTAGACTAGCAGAAGAAATGAGATTTACTGTCCCAGACTCAATGAAATACTTTTGTGAATCTGAAGCGATAGCTTTTTATTTACAAAAATACATTGTGTATAGAAAACGTAAAGTGTATATTGGAGAAAAGATTTTTGCAGATATGCTTCCTCTTTTGAAGAAACATAAAGATGAAAAATTTTTATTACCAGCTTCAGATGTTTTAAAAGCAGATGTCCCTAAATTACTTGATGGACTAAAATTAGACTGGCAAAGAGCTACCTTATTTAAAACTGTCTCTAGTGATTTGTCTGATTTATCTGATGTAAAATATGATATTTTAGTCTTTTTTACACCTTCAGGAATTAAATCATTATTTGAAAATTTCCCTGACTTTGTACAAGGAGAAACTAGAATAGCTGTTTTTGGACAATCAACAGTAAAACAAGCTAAAGAGATGGGATTACGTGTAGATATTGAAGTGCCAACTCCTAAAATACCGTCTATGACAATGGCATTAGATAAATACGTTAAAGAAGCAAATAAATCTAAATAATTTTTACGCTTTTACCCTTCTCTCTAATTAAAATTTATGTAAATTAAAGAGATGGAAAAAAAATGGGAAATAAAAAAACAGCCGTCTACAGAGATAGTTAGTCATCTTAAAAAAGAGCTAAATATTTCTGAAGCACTTGCTATTTTATTAACCCAACGAGGAATTAATGATTATGATAACGCAAAATCATATTTTAATCCTTCTTTAGAAAATTTACATGATCCATTTTTAATGAAAGGTATGGCTGATGCTGTATCAAGACTTAAAAATGCTATAGATGATCAAGAAAATATATTAATATTTGGAGACTACGATGTAGATGGAACAACAGCTGTAACTCTTTTTTATGAGTTTCTGACTTCCATCTACTCGAAAGTCTTTTTTTATATTCCTGATAGAAATAATGAAGGATATGGTATTTCAAAAGAAAGTATAGACTTTGCTGTAGAAAAAAATATATCTTTAGTTATTGTTTTGGATTGTGGAATAAAAGCACATGAAGAAGTAAACTATGCTCAATCAAAGGGAATAGATTATATTATCTGTGATCATCATTTACCTGACCGTTCTGTACCTAAGGCTTATGCAGTTTTAGATCCTAAACAGAAAGGTTGTCGTTATCCCTACAAAGATTTAAGTGGTTGTGGTGTTGGTTTTAAATTAGCACAAGCTTTTACAGAAAAATTTAATTTACCAAAAGAAAATCTTATTCCATTATTGGATTTAGTTGCTGTTAGTATTGCAGCAGATATAGTTCCTATAACAGGAGAAAATAGGATTTTAGCTTATAAAGGTCTTGAACAATTAAACACAGAACCTCGTTTAGCTTTTCAGCATTTGATACCTACTAATATTCGTAATAATGTAAACATATCGAATGTTGTATTTTCTATTGCTCCCAAAATTAATGCAGCAGGAAGAATAAAACATGGGTCTGAAGCTGTGCGATTTATGTTGAGTAAAAACGAAGAAGATTGTCGAAGGTATTTGAACGATATAAACTCATTAAACAACGAGCGTAAAGTATTAGATTTGGATATGACAAATGATGCATTAGCTCAACTATACAATATCAACCCAACTGAAAAATACGCTACAATAGTTTACGATCCTTCTTGGAATAAAGGAGTTATAGGAATTGTTGCTTCTCGTCTTGTTGACTTATATTATAAACCAACCATTGTTTTTACAAAAAGTATTTCTGGAGAAATTGTAGGATCTGCAAGATCAATACAAGAGTTTGATATTCATTCAGCAATAGAAAAAAATGCAGATTTATTAACTGAGTTTGGAGGACATATGGCAGCAGCAGGTTTAGCTATGAAAGAAGAGAATTTCGAAACATTTAAAATTAGATTTGATGAAACTGTAAAAGAATTGTCAAATGGTAAACATTTTAAACCATCAATTTTAATTGATAAAGAAATTTCATTCAACGAAATGACACGTTCTTTCTTAGAATCTATAATGCGAATGTCTCCTTTTGGACCAGAAAATATGAATCCTGTTTTTGTAACGAGAGATTTATTGGCAACTGATTTTAGATTAGTAGGAAAAGAACATGCTCGTTTATATGTACACCAACGAGATACAAGAATTACCTTTCCTGCAATTGGTTTCAAATTGGGTAAATTTGGACCTAAGTTAGAGAAAGGATTATCTTTTGATATGGTTTACACAATTGGTATGAATTATTGGCAAGGAAAAGGTACTTGGCAATTAAATGTAAAGGATATTCGTTTTAATGAGTAGCACCTTCAACAATTAAAACCATTTCTCCTTTTAAATTTCTTTTTTCAGATATTTCCATTAATTCAGTTAAAGTTCCTCTTAGAGTTTCTTCAAATTTTTTAGAAATTTCTCTTGATAAACTAGCTTTTCTATCAGCTCCAAAATTTTCTGCTAAATCTTTAAGAGTTTTTCCAATTTTATGTGGAGATTCGTAAAAGATCATTGTTTTTTTCTCTGTTAATAAAGATTCTAACTTTGTTTTACGACCTTTTTTTACAGGAAGAAAGCCAACAAAAGTAAATTCGTTATTAGTAAGTCCAGAAACCACAAGTGCAGGTACAAAGGCTGTTGCACCAGGTAAGCATTCTACGACAATATTATTCGCAACACATTCTTTAACTAATAAATACCCAGGATCAGATATTCCTGGAGTTCCAGCATCTGTAATAATCGAAATAATTTGTCCATCTTTTAATTGACGAATAATATCTTCAGTAGCTTGATGTTCATTATGCATATGATAGCTACGCATAGGAGTGGAAATTTCATAATGTTTCAATAAGATTCCACTATTACGTGTATCTTCTGCTAGAACTACATCAGATTCTTTTAAAATTTCGACAGCTCTAAATGTCATGTCCTTCAAATTTCCAATAGGTGTAGGGACCAAAAATAATTTTCCACTCATGTGGCAAAGTTACAAAGTATTTTCAATAAAAAAGGTTTCGAATATTTGATCGAAACCTTAATTTGTAAAGTATTTTTATAATTATTTTTTTAGAACAAAAACTTCTTTTATTTTTTCTGAATTTACTTTTTCATTTTTAGAAGTTTTTTCCAATTTTGTAATTAAGCTTTCAACTTCATCAGCTGATGAAGGTCCTCCAAGATTTTCACCATTGACACGAGAGTCTTCCAGAACTTTTCCTTTAGCATCTAAGATAACCCAAAAAGGTAACCCTTGATCTTTACCTCCTAATTTTTCATTTAAAACATCTCCACCTGGAGTTTCTAAATTCTTTTTTTCACCTCTTTCTTGTACTGTTATAAATGCTTTAACATAGTTAGAATCAAAATATGTTTTAACAGCAGGGTCATCCATATTTTTTTCCATTTTTTTACACCAACCGCACCAAGAAGCATGAAAAATTAAAAAAACATTTTTATTTTCAATTTTTGCTTGATTTTCAGCTTTTGTTAAAATTTCTGTTGCTGTTTGTGCATTTACAATTCCTGAAACTGCGATTATAATTCCCAATAATAATTTCTTTAACATGCTTTATTTTTTTACAGAAAATAAATTTAACAATTAAATGTAATAAGAAGCAATATTTATTAATAATGTTTCATAATTTTTAGCATCTTGCTCTTCAATATTTTTTTTGCCTTTTGTTTTTTCAAATAAATCAATTGTTTTTTTGAATTCAAAATATATGTCATTTTTATTAGGTCTATTAATGAATTGTTTTTCTAAAAATTCATCAACGATATTTTCATATTCTTTTCGTTCTTTTTCTTTGTAATTGCTATCAGATAATATATATCTTACTTGTATGATTGAATTTAAGTTTAATATAGCATTATACACTTCTTGTTTTTCAGGATTTTTTACCATGATTTGATTAACTGCAATCTGAAGATTTGGAATATATTTTTTAATATCTGTAGTTTTATAATTTTCAGAAATATAATTTCTTTTTTTATTAATCATCGTCTCTCTATCTTCACCCCATACAGATTTATTTTTTGAATCATATGTTTTATTCAAATTAGTACAAAAAGTTATGTAATCTTGCATTTTATCTTTTGTAGAAGATTTTAGTCTTTTTAAATTACCATGAGTATTGTTTATATATAAAATAATAGGTTCAGTTAAATTTAGATTTTGGCTTGCAAAGACTATTTCTGGATCTAATTCTTGTAAAAAATATATAAAATTATTTAATTGAAATAAAGGCCTAAATAATTCATTTCTAATGTAAATGACTCCTGTAGAACTATGACTTACAGTATTTATTTTTGTATTTTCATAGTCTTCAGGTGTATTAGTTAAATTATTTTTATGTAAACTCATTTCAATGATGTTATCAGGAATAGTGTTATATTCTAATTGTTCATTCAATCTTGAAGAAGCTAATCTTGTGTTATATTTTTTTTCTTCTGATAAGTACCAATTTATAGAAGAATTATTTTTTTGTAATGAATTAATGATGGATTTATATTTCTCAGTAGTATCATATTTATCAATCAAATAATTTAAAGTTAGAATATTTTCAATTATTGCAACTTTATACTTATTTATTTTTTTGTCGTTATCATTTTTATTCTTCTCATATTCAGAATCAAATAAATTTATTGCTTCTATTATTTTCTCTTTATCAATAGGATTTGTATTGTTATTTACTATTTTAATTGCATTATCAAAAACTTCAGATTTAAAATTTTTATCTTCTTTAAGAGTATTGATGCTTATTCTTTTATCTTCAGTATAAGTTGTTATTTTATTTTTTATTCTATTTATTGATGTATCAGCAATATCTAGTATTTGACTTGTGTTTACTTCTTTTACTTTTCCAGGATGAGGAAAAACACCATTCATGAAATATGGCGCAATATCTTTATCCATTATAGATTTGCTTATAGTAGATGATATTTCAGCAGAATTTCTTAAGATGTCATTATTTTTATTATTTGTAAAATGTATTGTATCGGTGTCAAAAACGCCTTTTCCGGGTTCAATCATATAAACAATAGCATCAATATTAGATTTTATAATAATAGTATTTGTAACTCCTAAATTATCCTTTTTATAAAATGTGTATGGTTCATTATATATATAATTTACAATAGCAATATATTTTGGATTACTGCTATTGTTTGTCATGTATGTAGGATAATTATATTTTAAGGAATTATTATTAATTATTTCATTTATATAATCGGAATTAGAAACATGTTGTATAGACATATCAACAGGTTGATTTAAATTGATTAAGGTAGGAGTGATTGTTTTTTTGTAAGGAATGATACTTCTTTTAATATTCTGCCCAAATGATAGGGTAGTTATAAGCATAAATAATAAGTAAAGGTTGTTTTTCATAGTTTAAATTTAGTATAAGTTATTTATTTTTAAATTAATACTAATTTTCGTTTAAACTATATTTTTTTTAACAAAATTTTATTTTTTTATTATAAATGAATGTGTGTCCAAAAGATTTATATATTTGCGCCTTATTAATATTTAATCTAAATAAAAATAGATTAATTGTAGCACATTTTAAATTTAGACCATGCATTTACGATTGTTTATTGTAATGATTTTTACATCAATTTACTCATTTGCACAAACTAATTTCGGAAGTATTTTAGGAAAAATTAGTTCTGTAGAAAATGAACCTTTAGAACTTGTTTCTGTTTCTATTGTAAAACTTAATAAAAATACATTAACTGATATTAAGGGAAATTTTAGTTTTAATGATATTTTACCAGGGAATTATATTGTTAGAATACAAATGGTAGGTGCCAAAGAAGAAGATATTCCAATTTTGGTAAAAGAAAACCAAATAACTCCAATAGATTATAAATTAACTAAAGAGAATATTCAACTTCTACAAGAAGTTAGAATTGTTGGAAATAATACTAAAATTACGAGAAAAGAAAGTCCTTACGTTGCTAAATTACCAATTAAATATCTAGAAAATCCGCAAGTTTATAATGTCGTTCCTAAAGAATTAATTAACCAACAAATGGCAGTTGATTTGGGAAGTGTATCTAAAAATGTTCCTGGAGCGGGAATTCCAATGATTGCAAATCAAGGGAGAGTAACTTTTCGATCAAGAGGATTTGAAGCTGAACCTAATGCTAGAAATGGAGTGGCTGGAGCGGCTTTTTTCATTTTTAGATAATACGAATTTAGAAAGAATCGAGGCTATAAAGGGACCTTCTACAACTTTATTTGGTACACAAGTAGCAAGTAGCTATGGAGGTTTTTATAATCGTGTTACTAAAAAACCTTACAATAGTGTTGGTGGAGAAGTTAGTTATACTGGTGGAAGTTGGGATTTTAATCGAGTAACGTTTGATGCAAATACTCCGATCAATAGTGATAAAACAGCGTTATTTAGATTAAATGGAGCGACTACTTTCGAAAAAAGTTTTCAAGACAATGGTTTTACAAATAGTTTAGCCCTAGCACCAAGTTTCTCCTATCAAATTAATGATAAATTATCTTTGTTAATGGATATTGAATTTGGAACAGCAAAAGGAACATCAGTTGTTCGTTTTAATCCATATACAAAAGGAAAGAAAATACAATCTATTGCAGATATGAATTTTCCTTATAAAAAAACATTTTTGGGTGATGATATAACTTATACAACTCAGATGATGAATATTTTTGGACAATTAAATTATAAAATATCATCAAAATGGACATCACAGACGATTTTTTCTCGAGCTAGATCTACAATCAATGGATATATAACAGCTTTAAATGGTAAATCAGATTCCACATTACAAGCAAGTGTAATTATTGGTAATACAAATTTTATTGCGACCAATTTACAGCAAAACTTCATTGGAGATTTTTACATAGGTAAATTCAGAAATAGAATGGTTGTTGGTCTAGATTACTATAACAATTTTAATAGTTTTGATCGAGTTACTGTTGCAGCTCCTTTAGTTAATTTTATTCATACACCAAGTAGTTATAGAGTTACAAGAGAATCATTAGATGCATTAACAACTACGGGAACTCCTAGAAAAGAGAAAAGTAGTGATAATACTTATTCAGCTTATATTTCTGATGTTTTTGATATTATAGATAGGTTAAAAGTGATGGGAAGTTTAAGGGTTGATAATTTTCATTACAATGGAGTTTATAATATCTTAACAGGAGAAACATCTGGAGGGTTAAGTGTTAGTGGTTTACAAGCAGGACCATATTCGCAAACAGCATTATCTCATAAATCAGGATTAATTTATGAAGTATTAAAAGATAAATTAACGGTGTTTGGAAATTACTTGAATGGATTTTTTAATATTAGTGGAGTTGATAAAGATGGAAATAACTTTGTTCCACAAAAAGGGAATCAGTTAGAATTTGGAACTAAAGCAGATTTATTTAATCATAAACTTGTAGGGACAATTAGTTATTATGATATAAATGTAGATCATGTTTTAAGAACAGATCCAGATGATGCTAATTATTCTATTCAAGATGGTACACAGTATAGTAGAGGAGTAGAAGTCGATATTACAGCTAATCCTATTGCTGGATTAAACATTGTTTTTGGATATGCATATAATGATAGTAAGTTTACAAAATCTGATGCTTCAGTTTTGAATTTACGTCCTGCGTCTTCGGGGCCACAAAATATGTATAATTTTTGGGTAAGTTATACTTTTACAGAAGGTAAATTTAGTGGTTTAGGTGCTGGTTTTGGGGGTAATATGGGAAGTTCATCTTATCAAACAAATACACAAACTTCAAAAGTTATTATCCCATCTTATCAAATGTTTGATGCGAGTATATTTTATGATCGTCCGAAATATAGATTAGGATTAAAAGTAGATAATATAACAAGTGAAAAAGCTTGGTCGGTAAGACTTACTCCTCAAGCTCCAGCTAGATTTTTAGCAAGTCTTTCATTAAAATTTTAAATAGAATCATTATACAATGAAAAAACTATTTTATTTATTTTTCTTTTTCTTTTTCTTTATTCTGTTTAGTAATCTTGCCTATGCGGATGGATATTGGTTAGAATTAGAAAGTTCATGGCAAAAGAACGATACGGTAATGATTAAGATTCGTTATGGAGGAGTTAATGAAAAAAATGAAAGATATATTAAGACAGGAAATGATCTTAATAAAATGAAAGATTTTATTGTAACTGTTGTGGATTCTCGTGGGATAAAAACGAATCTTATAATTGAACAAAAAAATGATTATTGGGTAGGATATTTTATTCCAAAAAAAGATGGAATATATAATGTTTATGCAAATGATAATAATCTTCCTGTGGTAGAAAGAGAAAATTATAAGCAGAATATTAAACCTACTCAATACTTACAAACAAAGTTTATTATTGGTAGTAATAATAAAAATATAAATGTTGAAAATAAATTTTCTTATTTAAACCTGAATATCGATACTATTAATAATAAAGCATTAATTTCAGCTTATATAGATGGAGAAAAAGTAAAAAAAGGAACTAAATTACGCATTTTTTTACCGAATAATAAGGATGTAGAACTCCTGACAGATGAAATTGGAAATGCACAAATAAAACTTATTTTAAAAGGACAATATATTGTTCGATTAGATAAAAATATCCCTATATATGGTCAACTTAATGGAAAAGAATACTTTTCTGAAAGGCATAGATCTGATTATAGTTTTGTTGTAAAGTAAAAATAAACCGTTTCAATTCCTTGATTGAAACGGTTTATTTTTTATCTAATGTTTATTCTGTTTGTAAAGGAATAACGATTGATTGAATATTATTTTTAAAATGATTTAATTGTAGATTAATTTTATTAAAATCATTTTTAAAGTAATTTGTTGACTCAAATAATTCTTCATAATAAGAAATACCTTTTAATAAATTATCTTTAAATGTTGTCCATTTTTTAATTTGATTTTTAGTAATTTCTTCAGAAAACTCAGTTACTTCTGTTATAAAATAATCTACATAAAGTTTTAATTCATTGATGAATACATTTGGTCTTTCATTATTGTTTAAAATATCTGTAGAACCATAGATGTGTTTTACCATATCAAAAAGTGAAACTTCTTTTTTGAAAAAACTTAGATTTGGGCCAGGGCATATTACAACACCTTGTTTCTCACCTTTTATTTGTAATCCTTGTTCTATGTAGCAAGAATTTGCTAACCCTACACATAGACAAGATTTACTCAATATTTTATTTCTTAATTTATTAAAAATTTCGTCAGGGTAATAATGTTTTCTAGCTTCTAATTCTCTAAGTTTTTCTTCTTGATATTTTCGAGAAGCAGTACAAAGACCTTTTTCAGAGAATTCATTATTTAAAGCTAATAATCGTTTAGGGCAAGAACTTCCAAATGTGTTATTAGCTATTTTTTCATTTTTAATAATTTCATTACTTGTTCCTTTTATCGCATTGAAAGGAACTCCTAAAGGAGAAATATCACTAAGATAAAAATCTTCAGGTTTTGCTTTAATTAATAAATCTCTTGTTTCTGGATCTACCGACGTAGCTTCTGGAACTAATAAAAAGGGAGATCCCCAACCAATACTATTTACATTGTAATTGGATAAAATAAAATGATGTTCTTCTGATGTTCCTATTCCTCCTTGTACAGAAATATTCATTTCTAAAGGTTCAACTATTTTACGTTTACCTTTTTTTTCTAAGGCATTATTCATTAATGAAAAAGCAGAAGCGTAAAGTTCATCTTTTTTATTTTTGAATTCTTCCATTACTGGACCAAGTAATAATCCTTCTGTAGCAAATGCATGTCCACCACAATTTAGTCCAGATTCTATTCGGTATTCAGAAACCCAAAGTCCTTTTTTTGCTAAAAAATTACCTTGAATTAGTGCTGAACGATAATCACTTACTTTAAGAATAATTTTCTTTTTAATTTTATTATTTGCATCAGGATAAAAATCTTCAAATTCTTCGATGTAGCTATATAATCTAGGATTCATTCCTGCTGAAAATATAACAGATGAAGTTAATTTACTATTAGCAAATCCTCTTAAAGAAGCATGAGCATCATTATGAATTGTTGGAAGTTCAATGTTTTTATCAAAATTGGTTTTATCAATTTTTGACATGATGTTTACATCAATTGCACCTGGATTTAAATAATTTTCGATGATTCTTTTTAAATTTTCTTGTCCATCATCAATTTTATTGACAATGTTTTGTAATTCATTTTTTAGAGTGGAAGTTTCGGGTAAAATATCAAAGAAATTGATTAAGGCTTCTGTTTTATTACATAAATCTTCTTTAAAATTTTTAAAATTTAATTGAACAATATCATCTAATAAATCAAGATAAGATGTAATTCTTTTTGCTCTGAAATCTTCAATTTTTGTTGATATTTCTGAATAATCAAAATTGAATTTTTTACTGTAAAAAGAGCGCATTTTTTCTATAATATCATCATCAATAATAGAAACAACAGAATTTATTCCAAACTGAGCAACTCGTATAGGACTATCAATAGTATACGATAATCCCATTACAGGGATGTGAAAGTTATGCATTTGTCAAGTAGTTATAAGATTGTTTATTTTATGTGATACAAGGTAAATAAAAAAACGGATGTTTTTATTAAAATTAGTCTTTAAAATATAATCTTATTGACTTTTAACTGTTGATATTAAACTAATTATGTTTATTGACTTTACGAATTCAATGCAATAACGATTGTAGCGGAAATCCTTTTCTAATTGGTCTTTGCATTTCGATTTCGCTCAATGACCAATTTGAAATGCATACAATTAGAAAAGATTGGGAGCGAAAAGCGTGGTCCGTAGGAATTGCCCCAAAAGAGAATTAATTATTGAATAGTTTGTACTTTTTTCTTTTACGATAAATATTACTTAAAAAATTGTAACTAGATAATCTTCCGTAATGATAATTTGAGATGAAAATAAAAATTGGAATGGTAAGCCAACATAAAATTCCAGCAATTATTTTTAGCATGCTCATTAAAGATTCTTTGGATTGTATTATGGTTTGTCCTGGTAAATAATTTTGACCTAAATCTATGTAGACAGACATATCAGTTTGGCTTTGAGATTGTATTTGGAAACTTAACCATGATAAGATTGCAGATGCTACGGCTGTACTTAGAAAATTACGAACAACAATCATGACACTAAGAGCAGAGAAAAGCTGGTCTAGACCTACTTTTTTTAATGAATAGTACCATATTGAAGTATATAAAATACTTGTTCCTAATCCACGAAAAAATATAGGAATTCTTAATGTATCTGTATCCATTTGCGCTTGTATAATGAAATAGATGGAAATGTTTTCTAGGAAAAAAACTCCAAATCCAAACCAAACTAAATATTTTATATGACATTGAAATTTGAATGCGATTAAACAACCGATACCAGCTATTACAGCGCCAGGAACCATCCATAAATTTAATTGGGCATTGGTTAAGTTATTGTATCCTAAAACAGCTCCAGTGTATTGTGTAAGTAATGATGAAATACCGATTAATAATCCTAGAAAAAATAATAAAGAGGCTATCTCTCTTTTGAGACAGCCTCATAATCAATGGTAATTTTTAAAATGTACCTTAATTTTTATCAATAGTTAATGTCATTGGAATTGTTAAAAACTAATAATATTCAAAGAATTAGTAAATTTGTACTTTATGTTTCAAGGATATATTAAAATTTTAAATGAAATTTCTTTTTTAGAAAAAGCAAAAACCAAAAAAGTTATAAGTCCTTTATGGTACACAGCCATGTTTATAGAAGAAGGATGGGTGAAACTTGAAACAGAAGGAGTAATAGAATTGTATGATAAAAATACTATTATGCTTGCTTCTCCTTATAAAAATTATCGATTACAAGACCATTCAAAAGTTCTTAAATTACATACTTTAAGTCACGTCAATAAACCTATTTTAGATAATATAGATTATGATTTAAGAAAGTTTGATGTGTATCAAATCACTCAATTGTGGGCAGGAAAAGTTTCTTTTAAAATAGAAGAAGAAGATTTTATAGAACTATTAAAATTAGTAGCTTTTTTAGAAAATCAATTAAAAAAAGAAACTGATAATTCTATTTTTTTCAGTTACTTCATCAAATCATTATTTACATCTATAGTATATTTCTTGAATGATTGTTTTGATAAATCAATAGCAATAGATAAAGATAATAGTTTAAGAAAAAAAGAAATTACTTTATCTTTTTTTGAATTAGTTTTAGAACATTACAAACAACATAAAAATCTTTCTTTTTATGCGGATAAGCTCAATATTTCTATTAAATATCTATCCATCAGCGTTAAAGAAATCACATACAAACCAGCATCTAGCTTCATTGCACTTACAGTAACCAATGAGGCAAAAAGATTGTTACTAGAAACCAATTATAGTATTTCTTATATCGCAGAAGAATTAAACTTTTCTGACCAATATTCTTTCGGTAAATTTTTTAAAAAACACACAAACTTTAGCCCGTTAACTTACAGAAAGAAAAGTTTATCAATTAATTTTTTCTAATTTTTATTAAATAAAAGTATTAAATTGTTAGAAATATTATTTATTGATTTAAAATGAGATACATTTATTTTTTACTGATTACTTTATTATTTACAAATTGTGCAACAAATAATATAAAAACAATAAAAGGGCAATGGAAGCAATCTTTTTTGAGCTATAAATCCAATCCTACAATAATTTTTGCTCCAAAAGATGAACCATTAATTACAATCTCCAAGAAAAAATCTAAACCAATAATTGAATTCGATTTTAGTGATGGTTATGATAATGATAAAACAGATTCAGTTTTCTTTAATTTCCCAAACTTAAAGTTCAGAAAAATTAATTTAGATCAATCATCTAATTATTATGACTTAGTTTATCAACCTATTTGTGATTGTTTTTTAGGAGAAATGTATTCTTTTTCTGGAAATGTATTAAATATAAAACTCAACAGAATTCCTAAGACTAAATAGTTTTAAAGGAAATCATTATCTTTGCTCAAAATTTTTAGAACAGCGTTCTAATTTTCAATACTTAATAATAAGATACAACATATATGAAATGTGGAATTGTTGGATTACCGAATGTTGGTAAATCTACTTTATTTAACTGTTTGTCTAATGCTAAAGCACAATCGGCAAACTATCCTTTCTGTACTATAGAGCCAAACGTAGGAGCTGTTTCTGTTCCTGATTCTAGATTGAATAAGTTAGAAGAAATTGTAAATCCGGAGCGTGTTGTTCCTGCAGTTGTAGAAATTGTAGATATAGCAGGTTTAGTAAAAGGAGCGAGTAAGGGAGAAGGTTTAGGAAATCAATTCTTAGGGAATATTCGCGAGTGTAATGCAATTATTCATGTTTTACGTTGTTTCGAAAACGAAAATATTACGCACGTAGATGGTTCTATCAACCCAATTCGCGACAAAGAAACAATTGATTTAGAATTACAATTAAAAGATTTAGATACAGTTGTAAAACGTATCGAAAAATCTAAAAAAGCAGCTAAAGCAGGGAATAAAGACGAACAAAAAATTGTTGAGGTTTTAACAGCTGTTATTGCTCATTTAGAGGAATTGAAAAATGTTCGTGAAATGGAATTGGACGAAAAAGAACAAGAAATTATCGATTCGTTACAATTAATCACTGCAAAACCTGTTCTTTATCTTTGTAATGTAGACGAATCTGCTGCAAAAGACGGTAACGAGTTTGTAGCACAAGTTAAAGAAGCTGTAAAAAACGAACATGCAGAAGTTTTAGTTCTTGCTGCGCAAATAGAAGCTGATATCAACGAGTTAGAAACTTACGATGAACGTCAAATTTTCTTAGAAGAATTAGGTTTAGAAGAACCAGGAGTTAACCGTTTAATTCGTTCTGCTTATACATTATTAGACTTAGAAACATACTTTACAGCAGGTGTAAAAGAAGTTCGTGCTTGGACAATCAAAAAAGCATCTACTGCACCACAAGCAGCAGGAGTTATCCACACAGATTTCGAAAAAGGATTTATTCGTGCTGAGGTTATTAAATTCGAAGATTTTGTTACATATGGTTCAGAAGCAAAATGTCGTGAGGCAGGAAAACTAAATGTAGAAGGAAAAGCATACGTTGTAAAAGACGGAGATATTATGCATTTCTTATTCAATGTTTAAGATTTTTATTTAAAACATCATAAATCAAAAGAGAGTTCAAAATTAATCGAACTCTCTTTTTTAGTTTTAAAAATGTCTTAGTTTAAGTTGAATATTTTTTATAAAATTTTTAAATAAATTATTTGGGCGTTCCCTTCGGTCGGGCTTTTCGTTGCAATTTTTGCTTATTGCAAAAGATTTCCACTTCAATCCCTAACGCAAGGAGAAAATTGGATTATAATCCAATTCCTCCACCTTTATTTTCTGTTTCATTTTTTTGTACATCAGCACGCGAACGAACTTTTCCTCCAAAATTGTATGTAAATCCTAAATAAGCAGATTGCGATTCCCATCTAAAGTTGGCATATCCATAATAAGGATCACTCATATCAGCTCTAAATCTCATTGTTCTAAAGATATCATTCATTCTAGCAGAAACAGATGCTTTTCCATCCATAAATGTGTAACGTAAACCTAAATCCATTCTCCACATATCTAGTGTTTCACCTTGTAGGTTTTTACTTCTTCCTCTAAAAAAACCAAATTGTTGTAAGCTAAACTGTTTGCTTAATGTATACGTATTGTTTAAACGAAATGATAAAACATTTGCAGTTATTTTTCTACTATCATTTTGCATTTCAGATGAAGTGAAATCTCCAGCAAGATATATATTCATCCATTTTGTAGCTTTATAATTCCAGCTTGCTTCAACACCATAATTATTTACTTTATCATAGTTTAAGTAATATTGTATAAACGCTGATTCTATATCAGGATTTTTAGTAAAAGTCTGTACAATATTATCTTTTACACTTCTATAAAATAAGTTACCAGAAATAGTACCTTTTTTCATTTGGTGTAGATATCCCAATTCATAAGAATCTGTATACTCAGGTTTTAAGTTTGGATTTCCTTCACTCGACATTAATGCTGTAGAAAACTGAGGAACTGGAGTTAATTGATAAATTCCTGGTCTATCAATTCTACGACTATAGTTTAAAGAGAATTTTGCTTTTTCTGTTAAATCATAAGTAAAGAAAGCAGAAGGAAATAAGTTTGTATATTTCTTATTCAGATTCCCTTCTTGGTTTGGTGTATAAAACCAATTTGCTTTGTCTTCTACATCCTCTAAACGCACTCCAACTTGTGCACCAAACTTATTAAATTGTTGTTTATAATTGGCATAAGCAGAATAGAATGAACGATCAAAATTAAAATTAACCAATGGATTAAATGATAATCCTTCTCTTATAACTGTTTGTGTAGAAGTCATGTCATTTTTGTTAGACTGTTTACGGTATTGTATTCCAGCTTCTACTTTTCCAGCATTTTCTATTTGATTTGTATAATCTAAATTAACACGTGTTGTTTCTGTCTTGTCATATCTATATTCTTTATAAAAATCATCTGCTGGATAAGTTGTTAGATAATCTCTGTTATCGTTTTCTTTATTCGTAGAATAAAAAGCATCTAAAACAATATTATGATCTTTTTTATCAAAATCTAATTTATAGTTTAAGCTATAATCTGAGCTGTTAGATTTAGAATTAATATCATTAAAATTCTTTTTATCAAAAGAAGATTGTGAAATAATTGTGTTAATATTCATATTATATTTCCAATTCCATTGATTCGTATAAATTGTTAATGAGTTTTTATCGTTAATAAAGTAATCAAAACCAACTTTATATGATAAATTTTTATTGCGATTTAAAATGTCAAATGACTGATCTATTTTATCAGTATAATTTTGTCCTAATCCTCTTTGTTTAGAAGGACGATCTGCATAATTTACATTTCCGAAAATATTAAATTTACCAACATTTACATTCGCATTGATAGAAGAGTTGAATCTACTTTTTTTACCTTGTTCGTATCCTGTTATTAAACCAACATTATATCCTTTTTTTGCGCCTTTTACTAAAACAATATTTATAATCCCCGATTTTCCATCCGCTTCATATTTTGCTGAAGGATTTGTTATAATTTCTATACGTTGTATTTGGTTAGATGGAATTTGTTTTAATAATTGAGAAGCTGATAACGAAGAAGGTTTACCATCTACATAGACTTTTACATTACTATTTCCTCTTAAAGATAATTCTCCAGATTGAGGATCAACATTTACAGATGGGATATTATTTAATACAGATGCAGCGTCTGTACCAGCGCTTACTAAATCATTTCCTACTTCTACAACTCTTTTATCTATTTCATTTTTATATTGCGAAGTTTGTGCACGAACAAATGCCCCTTTTAACTCTACAGTTTCTGTTGTTGTATTTTTTAAAACAATATTACCTAAATCTAGTACACCGCCTTTTACTTCTGCAATAGTAGCAGATTGTTCGTAACCAAATTCAGTAATCACTAATTTATACGTACCATCTTCTAAATCTGGAATTTCAAATGTTCCGTCTTCATTAGCATAAATTTGATCAAACAAATCGGTAGAATCTCCTTTATATATTTTAATGGCTGCCATTCCAACAGCTTCATTTTTTGTGTTTTCTATTTTTCCTTTTACAGGATAATGTTCCTGAGAAAATCCATAAATGGATGATAAAGAAAAAAGAAAAGCTAAAGTAAGTTTATTTAGTTTCATATGTGTATTTTTTATTATATAGTACTATGTTTTACATGATACATAGTCACAATTAATCTCATTTTATCAATTAGACGCAACTATTTCAATTTTGTTACAAAAAAAAATAAAATTTTTAGTACTATGTTTTACATATTAATAAAATAGTATTCTATTTAATTGATTTACAGTGTATTTATTAATATTTGATTAAGAATTATTTTATTTTTTTTTAAGTCAACTGAAAGACTTATTTTTATATTTCATTTGGTATTAATAAAAAAACACTAGAATATTGAACTCAATTGTCATATTAGGTGCAGGAAATGTAGCGTTTCATTTAACAAGAGCTTTAATTCAAAATACTTGTAATGTTCGACAAATATTTAATAGAACGTTAGATAGAGCAAAAGAAATCGCTGAAGCAAATAGAATTTCGTATACAGATAAAATTTCTGAAATAGAAAAAGCAGATTTATACATTATTGCTTGTGCAGATTCTGGAATAGAAGAATTCTCTCATTATATTCCCTATGACGATGTTTTAGTTGTTCATACTTCGGGTTCATCGCCAATGTCTGTTTTAAAAGGAGATTATAGAAAAGGAGTTTTATACCCATTACAAACATTTTCTAAAGAACGAACTTTGCGCTATGACAATATTCCTTTATTTATAGAAGCTGAAAATGCAGAGGATTTATCAAAATTGAGCTTGTTAGCAAATAGAATTTCTAATGAAGTACATGAATTAGATTTTGCTTCTCGTATGCAAGTGCAAATGACAGGTGTATGGGCAAATAATTTTGTGAATCACTTATATTACATTGCAGGAGAAATTTGTAAAAAAAATAATGTTCCTTTTGATGTTTTGTTACCATTAATACAAGAAACTTCAAATAAAGTTTTAGAAATGGACCCAATTGATGCTCAAACAGGACCAGCTAAACGAGGAGATCAAGTAATTATAAATCGTCATTTAGAAGTTCTAAAAGATGATTCTAGATTATTACAGATTTACCAAATTTTGACAAATTCAATAGAAAGACTTTACGAAAAATGATAAGTTATAAAGAGAAATTAAATAACATAAAAACTGTTATTTTAGATGTTGATGGAGTACTTACGGATGGAAGTGTTATTTTAATGCCTTCTGGAGAAATGGTAAGAACAATGAATACAAGAGATGGTTATGCAATGCAATTAGCCATTAAAAAAGGAATAAAAATAGCTGTAATCACAGGAGGTAGAGATGAAGCTGTTGTAAATCGTTTAAAATATTTAGGATTAACAGATATATATATTAATAAGCGTGATAAAGTTGATGCATTCCAGGATTTATTATTTTCTTATGGATTAGATCCTGACGAAATCGCTTATATGGGGGATGATTATCCAGATTTAGCTGTAATGAGTTTAGTAGGATTACCTTGTTGTCCTAATGATGCTACAATGGATGTACGTAAAGCTTCAGAATATATTTCTCCAGAAAATGGAGGAAAAGGATGTGTTCGCGATTTACTAGAACAAATTCTTAAAGTACAAAATAAATGGTTTAATACAGAAGAAGATATAGCTTCTGTATAAATAAATAACACATGTTGTTAACAGATAAATTAAAAAATAAAAATATCATTTTGGCTTCTCAATCGCCAAGAAGAAAAGAATTATTAGCAGGATTAGGACTAGAGTTTTCTACTTTATCGCTTGATATTGATGAAAGTTTTGATAGAAATCAATTCAAAAGAGAAAAAATTACAGAATATCTTTCTGCAAAAAAAGCTAAAGCTTATATTGATATTCAGCCTAATGACATCATCATCACTTCCGATACAACAGTTTGGGTAGATGACGAATCATTAGAAAAAGCTGCTGATAGGGAAGAAGCCTATGAAATGTTACGAAAATTAAGTGGAAAAACACACTCAGTTTATACTTCTGTAACTATACGTTCTACAGAGAAAGAAGTTACTTTTTCTGATGAAACACAAGTTACTTTTGCATTATTATCTGACGAAGAAATATATTATTACATTGATACATATAAACCATACGACAAAGCAGGTGCTTATGGTGTACAAGAATGGATAGGATATATTGGTGTAGATAATATGAATGGTAGTTATTTTAATGTGATGGGATTACCAACGCATAAACTTTACAAAGAATTAATACGATTTTAAAATATCAAAAAATCCAGCTTTTAGCTGGATTTTTTAATGGCTTAAAAATTGTATTTTTGTAATCTTAAAAAAATAATTTTTATGAAAGTTGGTTTATATTTTGGTTCTTTTAATCCTATACATATAGGACATTTGATTATTGCCAACCATTTTCAGCAATTTACTGATTTAGATCAAGTATGGTTTGTTGTGTCTCCTCAAAATCCTTTTAAAAATAAACAATCATTGGCGAATGAATATGATCGTTTAGAAATGGTAGAATTAGCCATAAAAGATTATTCAAATTTACGCGCATCTAATATTGAGTTCTCTTTACCAAAACCATCTTATACTATTGATACATTAGTTCATCTCAATGAAAAATTTCCTGATCATAAATTTTCATTAATTATGGGATCAGATAATTTGGCTGGAATTGAAAAATGGAAAAATGCCGATGTTTTACTTAGAGATTATAATTTTTATGTTTACCCACGACCTGGGTATAATGTAAATGAATCCTATAAAAATGTTGAAATAGTTGAGGCTCCTTTAATGGAAATTTCATCAACATTTATTCGTTCATCAATCAAAGAGCATAAAAATATAAAACCAATGTTGCCACAAAAAGTTTGGGAATATTTAGATGGAAGTAATTTGTATGGTTAATCATAAATAATAGTTTTAAATTAGTTTAAATTTATTTAAAATGATAAAACAAGTTACGTTAGAAACTCTTCAAGATTTAATTCCATTATTTGATGCTTACAGACAATTTTATGAAAAAGATTCTGACTTAAAATTAGCAGAAGAATTTTTGAAGTTAAGAATTGTGCATAATGAATCTGTAATATACATGATTTATAATGAAGATAAAGCAGTTGGTTTTGTTCAATTATATCCATCATTTTCTTCTACTCGTTTAAAACGATTTTGGATTCTAAATGATTTATTTGTTTCTCCAGATTTCAGAGGTATAGGATTTTCAAAACAATTAATTGAAGAAGCTAAAAATTTATGTAGAAAAACTGATGCTTGTGCAATGCTATTAGAAACAAGTATAAATAATTCCATAGGTAACAGTTTGTATAAACAAACAGGGTTTGAATTGCGAGATGATGCAAATTTTTACGAATGGTCAACAAAATAATATAACGACATAGTTTGTAAATAGAAAAGGTAGGTTATAAGTAACCTACCTTTTCTATTTATATGAATAAATTTTATTCTGTTTTTTTCTTTTTACTCCAATCAAATTTATTTCGGAATCCAACATGAAAATAATTACTTGTCTTTCTTTCTTCCATTTGGTTGATAAATCCTATTTCTATAGCTGATTGTTTTGAAACATTGATTCCAAGACCAACAGTTATACGATTAGAATCAAATGGATCATCTTTTGTCATTTGCATTCTTATTTCATCCTTTACAATTCCATAAAGAGTTTGTTTTGCATCAGCTTTGTTTAATGGGATTTTGAATGACGCTAGATAGCGTAATCGCATAATAAATGTATTCGGATTACTAATAAATCTTTCTTCAACCCTAAAACGATGAGATAAAGATGTTCTTCCAATTTTATCATTCATTGTTATTTGTTGAAAGGGTCTTTTTTCTACACGTTCTTTTTTATTATTATTCTTATCATAAGAATCTAATAATACAATCATAAAACCAGCTGCAGGACTAATGTTACTTGTTACTTTATAATCTATATAAGCAGAAACTAAAAAAAGTCTTGAATCATAAGCTAAATCAAAAGATCTATATTGAGATAAAGCTGTCAAAGACATTTTATCATTTAATTTAGAGTTTAATAAATATTGATACCACATGTTGTAATTATCTCTACTTTGTGAGAACAAGGATGTTGTACCAATAAAAAAGGCAATAATTTTTAAATAAAGTTTCATTATGATTAATAATTAATGGTTTTATAACGAGTGGCAATTAATATTTTTATTTGTTGTTTATTTTATTAACATAACTGTCATTTCTAGTGGAATCCTGTAAGAATTTTGTATCGAGAAAAAAGGTTTTGAAGATAAAATTCTATTCTC
>DJDD01000036.1 GCA_002430925.1 Flavobacteriales bacterium UBA5933 | reverse complement strand
CAAAATGCACAACAGGTATTATTAAATAGTTTGAGCAACTTCGTTATTGTAATAGATAAATTAGATAATATTACCATCAAATTTACCTGATTGTATTTTTCTATCTAATTCAGCTTGTATATCTTCTATAACTGGTCTTACTGTAGATTCTGGTATATCAGAAACTCGTATATACATTAAACCATCTATAGCATCATTAAATTTTGGATCAACATTAAATGCAATAACTTTTGCATTTTGTTTGATGTATTTTTTGATTAAAACTGGTAAACGAAGCATATTTGGCTCCAATTCATCAATTAACTTATCAAATTTATTTAAATCAGCTTCAGATTCATCAAAAATAAACTCTTTATCTTCTTCTCTTAGACTTACTTTAAATTCATTTTTCGCACGAACATATTGTGCAACAGTCGAATCAAAATAATGAGATTTCATAAACTCAATCATTAAAGATTTAGAAAAATCAGAAAACTGATTACTTATACTAACTCCTCCAATAATAAATTTTTGATGAGGATTTCTTAAAGTTACATGAACAATCCCTCTCCATAAAAGAAATAACGGCATTGGTTTTTGTTGATATTCTGTAACAACAAATGCTCTACCCATTTCTATACATTTCTTAAAAAATGGATGAATTTCTGGATCGAAATTAAATAATTCGTTTACATAAAAACCGTTAATCCCATATTTCTCATAAACTTCAGAACCAATAGCCATTCTATATGCTCCTACAATTTTATTAGCATCTTTATCCCATAAAAACAAGTGATGATAATGACCATCAAATCGATCTAAATCTATTTCATCATTTGTTCCTTCACCAATCAATCGGAAAGTTACTTCTCTTAATCGACCAATCTCTCTTAATATATTAGGAATTTTCTCTGCTCTCGCGAAAAAACATTCATAATTATTATTTGTGAATAATAAAGCGTCTTCTTCTTTATGTAATGTTTCTATGTCACCTAAAATTAAGTCTAAAGATGTTTCAGGAACAATTTCTTTTACTTTTTTTGAAGATGATAAACTTTGAAGATTTGGTATCTTTAACTCTAAATTCGATGGATTTTTAAAAACTTCAGCTATTCCTTTTTTCTTATTGTAATAAGAAGATAACATATAAGTTTTCTTTCTCAAGAAATCTGAATAATCTTTTATTGATTCATGCTCATCTTGTTGTTTTTGTAAAATAGGTTTACCAATTCTTATTTGTATTGCACGTGTTCTTTTTCTCATCATTTCAGCAGGCAACATTGCTGTCTGAAAATCTGGATGAATTTTAGCAACACGATAAAAAGTATTACTATTTTTTGCTCTAAAAAACATTGGAACTACAGGTACTTTAGCTTTTTTAATAAGCTTCATTGCTGCTTCTTGCCAATCTCTATCAATTATTTTTTTATCATCATCACGATAAGAAACTTCTCCAGCAGGAAAAATCCCTAAACATCCTCCAGAACGCAATAACTTTAAAGTATCTCTCATACCAGAAATACTGCTATATGCATCTTTACGTGTTTCGAATGGATTTACAGGAATAATCATTGGATCTAATGGACGAATTTTTTGCAATAAAAAATTTCCCATTACCTTAAAGTCAGGACGAATTTTTGACATAAAATGCATCATAATAATTCCATCTAATGCTCCTAATGGATGATTAGATATAATTATAAATGGTCCTTCTTTTGGAATTCTTTTTAAATCTTCTTCATGAATCTCATAGTCTACGCCTAAATCATCAATTAAATAATCTAAAAAGCCTTCACAGCTTAAATGTTTACCTCTATTATATAAATCATTTAATTGATCTATACTAAAAGCTTTTTTCAAAGCCCAAGCAATTGGTTTTCCAAAAACACCAATTTTTGAAAGACCTGAAGCTGAATATATATCTTGTGTACTAACTAAACTCATTTATCCTTTTACAACAATTTGTAATGTTTCTTTTACTGTTTGGCGTAATAATTCTTTATCTTTTGGAACTACACTATCCGATTCATTTTCAAAATGACGAATTGTATACAGTAAAACATTGTTTTCTTTCTGAATTCCAAATTCAACACTTATATCTTGAATAAATTTCTCTAGGTTGTTATATTTATCCTCTAAACATAAAGATAATGAAATTGCAGAACTTTGCATAAGATTAACATTTATCTGATAATCATACAATTTATTAAATATACCACTTAATTTATCCTCTGTAATAAAAGAAAAATCTTTACTTGATAAACGAATCAAATGTTGATCTCTTTTCAAGATAAAACATGGTACTTTTGGTTCTAATGGTTGTCCTTTTGAAACTTCTGTTCCTGGTTCTTTTGGATTTAAGAACGATTTTACAAAAAATGGAATTTCTTTTCTTTGTAAGGGTTGTAATGTTTTTGGGTGAATTACAGATGCTCCATAATATGCTAACTCTATTGCTTCTTCATAAGAAATATGATTCAATAATTCTGCATTATCAAAATATCTAGGATCTGCGTTTAAAACCCCTGGTACATCTTTCCAAATCGTCATACTGTCTGCATTTAAGCAATAAGCAAAAATAGCTGCAGAGTAATCTGAACCTTCTCTACCCAATGTTGTAGTAAAAAAGTTTGGGTCAGAACCTAAGAAACCTTGTGTAATATATAAGCCTTTTGAAGGTAATTCTTTTATATTTTCTTCAGTTAACTTCCAATCTACTTTTCCTTCTCTGTAAGTATTATCTGTTTTGATATAATCACGAACATCTAACCAATCATTTTTTAAATCAATTGAATTAAGATACATACTTATGATTTTTGTAGAAATTAATTCACCACAACAAACAATTTGATCATATACATAACTATAATGTGGGGATTTATTTCTTCTTAAAAAAGATAAAATATCGTCAAAAAACTGAGAAATTTCGTTTGATGCATCAACAGAATCTTCAAATAATTCGTTTGCTAATGCAATATGATGTTCTTTCACATCATAAATTGTTTTTTCAAAATCTGCGTTTTCAAAGTAGCGCTTGACTACGTCTTCCAATGCATTAGTTGTCTTGCCCATGGCAGAAACAATGATACACGTATTTTCGTAACCAACAGTTTGCAATAAGTTTGCAACATTTCTTACCCCGGCTGCATCTTTTACTGATGCTCCACCGAATTTGAAAACTTTCATTTTTCTAAAAACTTTTTTTTAATATTAACTGGCAAATATAACTAAAAAACTCTATAAATATGTTTAGTTAATTAATATTGAGTAAATAAAAAAATGATGATTCTCATGTATTTAATAAAAATTCAAACGTTTGAGATAACATAGAATATATTTTTTATTACGATATTTGACTCGCAAAACATAATTATGAAAACAGATTCTCATCAAACTCTTGGAGAGTTTATTATCGAAAATCAAGCAGATTTTATTTACTCTACAGGAGAGCTTACACGTCTATTGAGTTCCATTAAGTTAGCAACAAAAGTTGTTAATTATAAAGTTAACAAAGCTGGATTAGTTAATATTATAGGTGAATTTGGAAATGAAAATGTTCAAGGAGAAAAACAACAAAAATTAGACGTTTTCGCTAACGAAACATTTATAAAAACCTTATCACAAAGAGAAGTTGTATGTGGTATAGCTTCTGAAGAAAATGAAGATTTTATATCTATTGAAGCTAGTAAAAATGCAAAAAACAGCAAATATGTTGTTCTTATTGATCCTCTTGACGGATCATCTAATATTGATGTAAACGTTTCTGTAGGAACAATTTTTTCTATTTATCATCGTGTAACAGAACCAGGAACACCAGTTACAAAAGAAGATTTCTTACAACCAGGGAACAAACAAGTTGCTGCAGGTTATGTAATCTATGGAACATCTACAATGTTAGTATACACAACAGGGAATGGTGTTAATGGATTTACATTAGATCAAGACATAGGAACATTTTACTTATCTCACCCTAATTTAACAATTCCAAAAGACGGAAAAATATATTCTGTTAACGAAGGTAACTACGTTAAATTCCCTCAAGGTGTAAAAGACTATATTAAATATTGCCAAGCTGATGAAGGAGATAGACCTTACACATCTCGCTATATAGGTTCTTTATGTTCAGATTTCCATAGAAATATGTTAAAAGGTGGTATCTATATTTATCCTTCTGGTACAAATAATCCAAACGGTAAATTACGCTTATTGTATGAATGTAATCCTATGGCATTTATCGCAGAACAAGCTGGAGGTAAAGCAACTGATGGATTTAATCGTATTATGGATATAGAACCAACAGAATTACACCAAAGAATTCCTTTCTTCTGTGGATCTTACAATATGGTTGAAAAAGCTGAAGAATTTTTAAAATAAATTATATCTCATAAAAAGAGGCTGTCTCAAA
>DJDD01000037.1 GCA_002430925.1 Flavobacteriales bacterium UBA5933 | reverse complement strand
ATTTGATCTTATTTGAATTCTAAAATAGAATTGAATACAAGACTTAACGAATAAAGGTTGTAAGTTATAAAAAGCAATAATGTCAAAGATATAATAGGAACTAAGACCTATATAAAAATATTAGGGTGACTATAGCTGCAGGGCTCACCTCTTCCCATTCCGAACAGAGAAGTTAAGCCTGCCTGCGCCGATGGTACTGCTATTGCGGGAGAGTAGGTCGTCGCCAGTTTTTAAAAGAGAATCCTCAAGTGAATAACTTGGGGATTTTTTTATGCCTATACTTTACGTAGATATACAATGTATTTGGGGTTGTTAAGTGTTTATGTTATTAGGTTTTTAAGTTATTAGTAATTAAACATCTTACGTAAAACTCACAACTCATTACTTCTGATATTGTTTGTCAGTTTTTATGTGATTAAGTTCTTCAGTTCTTTGGTTTTTAGTTTTTAATAACTATACTTATTACTTAAAACTCATTACTCATTACTTGAAACTTCTAGTTTCTAAATTCAAATTTCTAAATTCGCAATAGGGATTGAAGTGGAAATCCTTTGCAAACTGTTGATTGAGCACGGTCGAAGTCTGTTTGCAAAGATTGCAACGGAATGCCCGGCCCGAAGGGATTGCCAAAAATTATTGTTTAATTTATTTAATTATTTTGTTTATAAAAAAATAGTGATTTATAGAAGAATAATATATAAAAGATCTTTAGCTTTTGAATTATTATAAGGTACTGTAAAACAATACATTAATTTAATTTATCTATATAAATCATATCCAGTTTTTAAGGGAGGCTTATACTTATATATTCTTTATGAATTTATAAAATACAAAGAAGTTAGAGAACAACTAAATAATACTCTTGGTCAGTTTTGGCAGTTTAAAAAAGCTACAATATTAAGGTTATGTGGTGATTCTAATTAGCAAGGCTACATGGATACAATCAACGAAAGAGAGAAAAATATTTTGATGAATACCAAACGATATTGATAATATTAGATATTAAAATTCAGCTAAAGAACTGAAAGAAATATTAGATAAACACATTATATCATTTATAGAGCTATCAACAACAAGTTAGATAGCTTTTTTTATTCAATTAAATAACAACAAGCGAAGTACATTTGGTTATGACTAAAAATTAACACAGAAAGTTTAGATGGAATCAATTACGATAAGAAATTTATGAATGGAGATTATGTAAGGAAGGCATTAAAAACTGGTAATGAAATTAGTCCACTTTTAAAAGATTCTAAAGAATTAATAATTAAATTTTTTAGTAGAGAAACTAAATTTTTCTCAAATGAGAAGATAATTAAAAAATTGTCGATTTTTTACAAAGAAAAACAAAAAGACTGCCAATTGAAATCGATAATTTATATTTTCCAATTGGCAATCCAGATCTTTAATATCTTATAAATATTGGGCTTTATCCATAAATCAAGAAAATAAAAGGAACCCCTACATTCGTAATTTTCTCTAGCTGAATAGATTCTTTTACAATATTCAGGTAAAGTAAAAAAATATACAAAAGAATCATAGTGCTTATTATTAAAATTAATACGTCAAAAATTACTTTTATTAAAATTCTTAATAGAGTTTTTTAAAACTTCTTTTTACTATATTTTATACTAATGAAAAATTATTTAGAATTAATATATAGGAGTTACAAACCAAATTCTTTGCGTATAATTTCTGCTCCTGCACTTAAAGCACTTAATTTACCTCTTGCTACGTTTCGTGATAAAGGAGCCATACCACAGTTTGTACTTGGATAAAGGTTTTCGATATCTACAAATTCAAGAGTTTTACGCAAAGTATTAGCTACTTCTTCAGGTGTTTCAATGATGTTGGTTGCTACATCAATCGCTCCTACCATGACTTTTTTACCACGAACAAGTTCAATTAAATTTAAAGGTACGTTTGAATTATGACATTCTAATGATACGATATCAATATTAGATTTTTGAATTTTAGGAAAAATTTCTTCGTATTGACGCCACTCAGAACCTAAGGTCTTTTTCCAATCATTATTAGCTTGTATACCATAACCATAACAAATATGTACGGCAGTTTGACAGTCTAAGCCTTCAATAGCCCTTTCAAGTGCAGCCATTCCCCAATCGTTTACCTCATCGAAGAATACATTGAATGCAGGTTCATCAAACTGAATAATATCAACTCCAGCATCTTGTAGTTCCTTTGCTTCCTCATTGAGTGCTTTGGCGAATTTCCAGGCCAGTTTCTCACGATTTTTGTAATGATCATCATATAGAGTATCAACCATGGTCAGAGGTCCTGGTAATGTCCATTTGATAGGTTTGTTGGTTTGTTTACGCAAAAATTTAGCGTCTTCTACAAAGACAGATTTTTGACGAGCAACATCACCTACAACTACTGGAACGCTTGCATCATAACGGTTTCTAATTTTTACGATTTTACGATTTTCAAAATCTACACCACTTAGATGCTCAATAAATGTGGTAACGAAATGTTGACGTGTTTGTTCACCATCACAGATGATATCTAACCCAGACAATTGTTGCTCTTGTAAAGAAATAAGCAAAGCATCTTGTTTTCCTTCCAATAACTGATCTCCCTCTAAATTCCAAGGTGACCAAAGTTTTTCGGGTGATGCCAACCAAGCAGGTTTCGGTAAACTTCCAACAATTGATGTAGGTAATAATAATTTATTTGACATAGAATAATTTTAATGTATTGTATTAATTAAAGAGCAAAATTGGCAGACCATTGCTCTAATAAATTTTTGTATGGTGTAATAAAATGTTCTTCAGCATATTTGCCTTGTTCAATAGCTAATCTGCTACGTTCTTCACGATCATAATCAACTTGAGTCAGTGAATAATCTTCATGTTTAAGACTAGGTTGATAGATTTTTCCAGCTACTGAATTAGCATTATAAATTTCAGGGCGATAAATTTTCTGGAAAGTTTCCATCGTACTGATTGAGCTAATAAGTCCAAGATCTGTATAATCAGTAAGTAGATCTCCTGAATGATAAAAAGCCATAGGTGCCACAGCGTTAGGAGGCATGAAAAAACGAACTTTTAAACCCATTTTAGAGAAATACTCATCAGTCAGCGAATACTCACTTTGAATATACTCAAAACCCAGAATTGGATGCTGTAACTCAGTACGTGTATAAGTTTTATTGTTTGAAACACTTAAACAAATGATAGGGGATTTCTTAAAGTACTCTTTATAAGTTGTCGAATTAATAAAAGATTGATAAAGTTTTCCATGTAAATCACCAAAATCTTCAGGAACACAAAAATTAGATTTATTTTTATTGTACTCAATTAACAAAACACTGAAATCGTAATCACGCACATAGGAAGAGAAATTATTTCCTGCAATTCCTTCGATATATTGGTCAGTCTTATTATCAAAAATATTTGTTTTTAAAACTTCAATCATCGGGAGATTCTTATCAGTAATATTCATCGTTACTGTAATAATCTCAAGTTCTACATGGTATCTGTCGGATTTTGGATTATCTACATAAGCTAATGAATTAAATCGATTATTAATCATATTTAACGCATTACGTAAATTCTGTTGACGATTTTTTCCTCTAGCCAGATTTGCAAAATTGGTTGTTAGACGTGTTTGATTTGCGGGATGATAATTTTCATCTAAAGAAGTACTCTTTAGTGTGAAAGTAAAATCATTTTTAGTACTTTGGATATTTTCCATCTATTTTTTTATTCTTTAGCTTTTTAATATGATTGAATATATACAATGATATATTAGAGTTTTTACCTTTCAAATTTCAAAATAAAAGATGAATTTATTTAGTTTTTTAATTAAATAAGTTAAATATTCTTTTTATGTTATTTAAAAAGGATTATTATTTTTTTTACAGTTCAAAAATTTTAACAAAAAGAAAATTATTCTTTTAATGATACATTTATAAAAATAAAATTTGATAAAAAAAGAGTGCATATTTATCGCAAATCATGAAAAGCTTTCAATATATAGCATTAAAATTGTATAACCTGTCGAGTAAAAGGGGAGTGGTAAATTTTTTAAAAACCATTATTGTAATAAAAATAATCTCTACTTTCTCATCATTTTGGATTCTTTCAAAATGTTCATGTTATAAATAGGAAACCACATTTGAGTAACTTCCAGAATTCGAATATTTTACTTGACGACTTCTTTGTATTGTAATTTCCTGCTTTTTATATTTTTTATAAAACTCACTACTATAAATTAGTTGTTCAGTTTATATGTTATTAAGTTTTTCAGTTCTTAATTGTTGTAATTAAACGTATTACGTAAGACTCAGGACTTAGAGTTAATTATTTCTATTTTCTAAATTATTACTTCGTAATTCGCAATAGGGATTGAAGTGGAAATCCTTTTACAAACAGGTGGATGAGTGAAGTGTGTTTGTAAAAGATTGTAACGTAAAGCCCGCCCCGAAGGGATTGCCCAAAAATGATTGCTTAATTTATTTAATTATTAAAATTACTTGGTTTATGAAATATTTATACTTGTTTGTAATAAAAAATGGTGTCACTTATTGTGTCACCATTTTCTGTATTTTTATAGTAATAAATTTATTATTATTGTAATTTATTACTCTGTAATGTAACCTTCTTTTTTTAATTTATTGATAATTTTATCACTAATATCTCTTCCCAATTTTTGACCTGCTAACATAGAATCTTCTGTGATGTTAGGTAGGTTAGTAATCATTTTTTTTCCTGATGGAGTAGAATAAAAAGCAATTATTGCATCTATATCTTCTTCTGTAAAATATTTATCGTAAATAGGAAGTATAATATCTAACATATTTGCAGATTTTATTTCTTTAGAAAAATCATCCCAAAATTTTTCTTCTATACCTGTGTAATTCTTTTTGTAAATGTCTATCATTTTATTTACAATTTGAACGCCTACATCAATAGAATTAGTCATTTTTAATAATTTTTCAATCTTGTCTTTTTTAGAATTTGATATTTCTTGAGAAAATAATGTTGTAGAAAACAACATGAATACAGAAAGTAAAATAATTTTCTTCATTTATATTTTATTGGATTTATAAACAAAATTAGTGAATTATTAATCAATTTATAGTAGTTTATAAGTAAAAAAGAGAATCAGTAATGATTCTCTTTTTTTATGTATTTATCCTTCTATGAATTCTAAAAGATCTTTATTTATAGTTTTAGCTTCTGTAGTGGGCATACCATGTGGGAAACCAGGATATGTAATTAATTTTCCATTTTTTAGAAGTTTAGCAGATTTTACACCAGTATTTTCATAAGGAACAATCTGGTCATCTTCACCATGGAGTACTAAAACAGGAATGTCTACAGCTTTTAAATCTTCAGTAAAATCTGTTTCCGAAAAAGCTTTTATACCATCATAGTGTGCCACAATTCCACCCATCATACCTTGTCTCCACCAATTTCTTTGTATTCCTTCTTTCACATCAGCACCTTCTCTGTTGTACCCATAAAAAGGAATAGTTAAATCAATGTAAAACTGTTGTCTATTGTTTAATGTTTGATCTCTTAAATTATCAAAAACTTCGATAGGAACACCGTCAGGATTATTTTCATTTTTTACCATTATTGGAGGAACAGCACTTATTAACACAGCTTTCTTTGCACGACCTTTGGCATATTTGTGTACATAACGAATAACTTCACCACCACCAGTCGAATGACCAATATGTATTACATCCTCTAACCCTAAAAAATCAACCAATTCAGCAGCATCAGCAGCATATGTTTCTATATTATGATTATAAATATCTTGGCTCGATCTTCCGTGTCCACGTCTATCATGACTCACAACCCTATATCCTTTTTGTAAAAAGAAAATAACTTGTGCCTCCCAATCATCTGATGATAAAGGCCATCCATGATGAAACATTAATACAGGTCCTTTACCTTGGTCTTTGTAAAAAATTTCTGTTCCGTCTTTTAGTTTTAATGTACTCATAATTTCTATTTTTTTATTGGTAATTTATTTAGTTAATTCAAATATAGCGTATTGTGTTTTTAATTAATCTTAAGCTATGTTAAATAAAAATAGAAATTATGTTATTTTTTATTGCATAAAAAAAAGACTTCCATTTAAGAAGTCTTTTTTTGTTCATGTGTTTTGCTTTAAGCCTAATTATACTTTTAAGTCTGTATGAGCTCCTAAAAGTAATTTGTTATTTTCTATAATTGGATCTACTAAATCTTTTAAAAATTCTTCAGTTTGTTCAGAAGCAAAGCCAGTAAAGTTTTTAGGATCTAGTAATTCAACTAATTTTTCTTTATCTATTTTTACATTTTCATCAGCAATAATTCTTTCGATCAAATCATTTGATTTACCTTCAATTTTAACTTGTTTAGCAGCTTCCATTGAGTGAGTTCTAATAATTTCATGTAATTCCTGACGATCACCACCATTTTTAACACCTTCCATAATAATATATTCAGTTGCCATAAATGGTAATTCTTCTGCGATATGTTTTTCGATTATTTTAGGATAAACGACTAAACCATCCAAAATATTGTTCCAAATGATTAAAATTGCATCAATTGCAAGGAATGCTTGTGGTATTGCTAAGCGTTTATTAGCTGAATCATCTAATGTTCTCTCAAACCATTGTGTAGAAGCAACCATTGCAGGAGAAGTAGCTAATGACATTACGTATTTTGCTAAAGAAGCAATTCTTTCTGAACGCATAGGGTTACGTTTGTAAGCCATTGCAGAAGATCCAATCTGATTTTTTTCGAAAGGTTCTTCAATTTCCTTTAAATTTTGAAGTAGGCGTAAATCGTTTGTAAACTTGTGAGCAGATTGAGCAATATTAGATAATAATTCTAATGCTTGAGCATCTATTTTACGATCGTAAGTTTGTCCTGATACAGCAAAAACGTTTTTGAAACCAAAGCGTTCTGATAATTTTTTATCTAATTCTTTTACTTTAGAATAATCTCCGTCAAATAATTCTTTGAAAGATGCAGCGGTTCCTGTTGTTCCTTTTACTCCACGAAAACGTAAAGTATCTATTCTAAATTCTAATTCTTCTAAGTCTAATAAAACAGATTGTAACCAAAGAGTAGCTCTTTTACCAACTGTTGTTAATTGTGCTGGTTGGAAATGAGTAAATCCTAAAGTAGGTAAATCTTTGTATTGACGTGCAAACTTTGCTAAACCATCAATCACATTAATTAATTGCCCTTTGATATGTTGAAATCCATCACGAATTTGAATCAAATCAGTATTGTCTCCAACAAATGCAGAAGTTGCACCTAAGTGAATAATTGCTTTTGCACTAGGGGCTACATCACCATAAGTGTGTACGTGAGCCATAACATCATGACGGAATTTTTTTTCGTAGGCTGCAGCAACGTCATAATCTATATTTGTTGCATTATCTTTTAATTCCTGAATTTGCTCTTCAGTGATATCTAAACCTAAATCTTTTTCAATTTCTGCTAAAGCAATCCAAAGTTGGCGCCAAGTAGAAAATTTCTTTTCAGGAGAAAATATATATAGCATTTCATCACTACAATATCTTGATTCTAAAGGATTTTGGTATTTGTTCATTGTGTTGTGTTTGTTGCGTTTAAAATTTCTTTAAAATTGTTTGTACATCTTTTACATAATAACCTTCAAAAAGGAATGCATGAATTAATAGAGGGAACAATTGAGTAACTGGTGTTCGTTCTTCGAATCCAGCTTCTAATGGATTCATTTCTTGATAAGCATCAAAGAAAGAATCATCAAATCCTCCAAAAAGTTTTGCCATTGCAATATCCATTTCTCTATTTCCATAATATATGGCAGGATCAATAAGATGAAATTCTCCATTTTCTCCAGCAACTATATTTCCGTTCCAAAAATCTCCATGTATTAATGCAGGTTTTTCTTCAGGGAAGATGGAATTAAGCTGTTTACAAAGGTTTTCAGCTGATTTTATTTGTTTTAATGTAAGAAGTTGTTTATTACGTAGCAACTTCATCATTGGCATAATTCTATTATTAGAATAAAAATCATTCCAATTATCTTCAAATTTATTTGGTTGTAGAACAATTCCAATGTAGTTGTCCTCAGACCATCCAAATTGTGAATTTGTATTTTGATGAAGTTTTGCTAAATTTCTACCTAATTTTTCCCAATTAACAACAGTAGGAGTAGAAGGTTCTATCCATTCTAATAAAAGATACTGAAAGTCTTTTCCTACTTCGCCTAAATTTAAAACTTTAGGAATAGGAAATGTTCTAGTTTCTTTTATAGTGTTTAAAGCTCTTGCTTCTTTTACAAAAAGATTAGGGAAATTAGTAGCAGAATTTACTTTTAAAAAATATTTTTTATTGAACGATTCTATTCTAAATGCATCATTTATATCGCCTCCTTTTATAGGAACAATAGTTTCGATACCTAAATTTAATTGTTTTAATCGTTCTAGAATTTCGTTCATAAAAAAATAGATAAAAAAGTTATAGCCTAACAGTTTATTGCTAGGCTATAAAGTTATGTTATTAAAATAAAGTTGTTCTAATAATGTTTTGAGAACGCTCTGGTCCTACAGAAACTAGATATACTTCTATACCTAAGTATTTTTCTATATAATGAATATAGTCTTGTGCTGTTACAGGTAATTCATCAAAAGATTTTACATCTGTAATATCTTCTGTCCATCCTGGTAATTCTTCGTACTGAGCTTCGTATTGAGCTAATTTAGTTGTTGAAGAAGTGAAGTAATCAATGATTTTTCCATCTTCAGTTTTATACGCTGTACAAACTTGTATTTTATCGATATTAGATAAAACATCTAATTTAGTAATAACTAAATGAGTGATACCATTAATCATACAAGCATGTTTTAAAGCAACTAAATCTAACCATCCTGTTCTACGAGGACGACCAGTTGATGCACCAAACTCATGTCCAACTTTACGAATTTGTTCTCCTAATTCATTATCAAGTTCAGTAGGGAAAGGTCCATTACCTACACGAGTACAATAAGCTTTAGAAACACCAATTAAATTTTTAAGCTTAGTTGGAGGTACACCAGCACCAACACAAACTCCACCAGTTGTTGGAGAAGAAGAAGTAACGAAAGGATATGTTCCGAAGTCAATATCAAGCATTAAAGCTTGAGCTCCTTCAAATAAAACACTTTTACCTTCGTCAATAGCATGATTAATTTCTAATTCAGAATCTAAAATACGTTCTTTTAAACGTTCTCCGTAGGCTAAATATTTTTCGTATATATCTTCAAATTTTAATGGTTCTTTATCGAATAATTTTTCGAATAAAGCATTTTTAACCACTAAATTTTCTTTAATCTTTTCTGCTAAAACCTCTGGATTTAATAAATCAATCGCTCTAATACCAACACGAGCAACTTTGTCCTCATAACAAGGACCAATACCGCGTTTTGTAGTTCCAATTTGACTATCTTTTCCAGCAAATTCTTCACGATATTCATCTAATAATATGTGATAAGGCATAATGATATGTGCTCTTCTAGAAATAAACACATGATCTGTAGATAAACCTTTAGCTTCTAACGTACCAATTTCATTAAAAAATGCTTCTGGGTTAACTACAACACCATTTGCAATTATACATTTTCCTTTACATTGTAAAACACCTGATGGTAATAAATGTAATACAAATTTATCTTCGCCTACATAAACAGTATGTCCTGCATTATTACCACCTTGGTAACGTACAACATAATCTGATTTTTCAGCTAATACATCTGTTATTTTTCCTTTTCCCTCGTCACCCCATTGAAGGCCGACCACTACGTGTGTTGACATATTATTTGTTCGTTATTTTGTTTTTTTGTCTGGAATAAAAATGAAGCAATTCACTTTCTTGGTTCACTGCAAAGGTAATTGAAACCTTGTTTTAAACAAACATAAAAAGTAATAAAAAGTAACAATTTTTTAAGAAAATGTTAATAATTTTATAGAAATAAATTAACTAAAAAATAACTGTATATATGTCATTTATATGATGTATTTTTACGAACTTTTACATTAAAAAATTTCTAATATGAAAATTGAAATATGGTCGGATGTGATGTGTCCGTTTTGTTATATTGGGAAAAAATCTTTTGAATTCGCTTTAGATAAAATTCCTTATAAAGATAAGATAGAGGTTGAGTGGAAAAGTTTTCAATTAAATTCTAATTTATCTAAAACAGAAATTATTTCTATTGAAGAATACTTAATCAGAAGAAAAGGTTTTTCTAAAGAACAAGTAGAGCAATCAAATAAGCAAATTTATGAAATGGGTGAACGTGTTGGTATTCACTTTGATTTTGATAAAGTTAAAGTTGTAGACACATCTGACGCACACAAGCTAATTCATTTTGCTCAAGAAAACGGTAAAGGAACTGAAATTGAAGAAGAATTATTTAAAGCTTATTTTATAGAAGGTAAAAATATAGCAGATTTTGATGTTTTATCAGATTTAGCTTCTCGTATTGGCTTAGATAAAACAAAAACTTTAGAAATATTAAATTCTGATTCTTATGTTTTTGATATTGCTTCAGATATTTTAGAAGCAAGAAATATAGGTGTTACTGGTGTTCCTTTTTTTGTAATTGATAGAAAATATACGATTTCTGGAGCTCAATCAATAGAATATTTTGAATCTGCTTTAACGCAGGCTTACGAAAAACATTATTTAAACGATTCTTCTGATTCAAATGCTTCATGCAAAATTGATTCTGATTGTTAATCATTAATTATAAAAATATATAAANNCTAAAAAGGATGTACGAGTTGTACATCCTTTTTATATAATTATACTTTATAAAAATTATTCCACTTTAATTCCAAAATTATAAGTTAATCCTATCAGATTCTCTTTAGAAAATTTTGCATGCTTTAATTTATTTTTTGTAGGATCAATATCAAAATTATAAGCAGATTTTAAATTAGAATAACATAAATCTGTTCCTGAAAAAATTGCATGATTTAGATTACAATCATTAAAACTTGAATAACTAAGGTTTGCCATAGAAAAATCAACATTTTCTAATAAGCATTCAGTAAATTTTGTGTTTTTTAATGGAGCTTCATAAAATGAAGATTCATTTAGATTACATTTAGTAAATAAAACTTTCAATCCAAATTGATTAATTTCATCCATATTAAACCCAATCATTTTACAGTGTTTAAATTCTACATCTTGTAAACTTGTATTTATTAATTGTACATTACTTAAGTTACAATCAATAAAACTACAATTGATAAATTTTATATCACTTAAATCAATATTATTTAGCTCACAGTTAGAGAATGTACATTGCTTAAATTCATTAAAAGCTAAATTTTCAATGGAAAAATTAATTTTTGTAAATGTCTTATCAAAACAATAATTAGAACTCATAACAAATTATTAATCTACATTAATTTCTTGACCAAATTGTAATATATATCCATTGTTATCATAAATAGCAAATTCTCTTACATCCCAATCAAATGTTTCTATTTCGTATACAATTTCACAATCATCTTTTACTATATTCCATAATTCATCAATATTATCTACATCAA
This sequence comes from Flavobacteriales bacterium UBA5933, assembly GCA_002430925.1. GTDB lineage: Bacteria > Bacteroidota > Bacteroidia > Flavobacteriales > Weeksellaceae > Empedobacter. The sequence continues at coordinate 3,935 of DJDD01000037.1, read as the reverse complement.
AGTAAAGAGAACCTGTAAAAGCAGGTTTTTTGAAATCGGCATTTTCATTAGGAAAAGCTAACATAATTTCTACATCATCTTTTTTTAGACAAGCCCAAATCCAATCTTCATTTTGGTCAGCAATTTTAAAGCCTAATTTTTTATAAAACTTAGTTGTTTTTTGTAGGTCTTTAGTCCATATAATTGGGCGTAATTTTTTGAAAGTCATTCTGCGTTATTTATATATTTATTTCAATAAAAAACTCTTGTTGTAACAAGAGTTTTTTATTGATAAGATTATTAAGGATTGTATTTTTTATTTAAAGCCTTTAAAATAGACCAAGTTTCTGCATCTACAGTTCCATCATATTTTTCTGGTCGAAAATGCATTTGGAAAGCTATAATTACTTTTTTTGTTTGTGTATCCATAATACCTGTTACAGGTACTTTATATCCATATTTGTTTAAACTATTTTGTACATCTGTAACAAAGTATGTACTAGTTGTATCCCAAGGGAATTGGTCCATAAACAAAACTTTATCTACATCATCGTACCAAGCACCAACACCATATTCTGTATATAATTGTTTCCAAGGAAAAAGTGGTCCTGGATCTGGTTTTCTACCTGGAGCTATGTCAGAGTGTCCAACAACATTTGTAGGAAGAATACCATATCTATTCACGATATCTTGTGTTAACTGTCCTACTTTTTTTATTTGATACTCAGGAAAAGGAGCATAATAATTAGGAGAAACAGTGTTACCTAAATTTACAATTTCTATCCCAATAGATGTAAAGTTTAAATTATCTAGTCCTTTCCAGCTACTTACACCAGCATGCCAAGCTCGTTTTGTTTCATCAACCAAAAGATTAATTGTTTTGTCATCATAATCATTTACTAAGTAATGAGCACTAACATCTTTCTGAGTTAATACTTTTAAAGATAATTCAGTATTAATTGCTGTATAATGTAAAACTAAGAAACGTACTCTTTCATCTTGAGAAACAGAAGGGAAGTAGTCAGTAGAAACTTTATAATCTTTTAATTTGGCAATATTATTTTTGTCAATTTTATCAATATTGTTCTTATTCTGTGTAGAATTAATAGTAGTATTTGATGTTGTATTGTTTTTATATGTTTGATTTGTATGTATTTTATATACTTTTTTTATAGGTGCTTTATGACTTGCACATCCACTTAAAAAAATTAAGCAAGAAATACCTGTTAATAATAATCTGTTTAAATTCATTGTTGCTTTTATATTGTATCCTTAATGGTTAGCCAAAATTAAGCCAAAAAAATTAATTTTTTTTCAAAAAATATTTGTTTAGCAAAAAAAGACAGTATATATTTGCAACCGTTTTAAAGCAGATATCAAGTCTTAATTTTAAAATAGGAGAGGTGCCGGAGTGGTAACGGAGCAGATTGCTAATCTGTCATCGGGTAACCGATGCCAGGGTTCGAGTCCCTGTCTCTCCGCAAAAAAAAAATATTGATATCCTTTATTCGGGGTGTAGCGTAGCCCGGTCATCGCGCCTGCTTTGGGAGCAGGAGGTCGCAGGTTCGAATCCTGCCACCCCGACAAATGTAGGTCCAGTAGCTCAGCTGGATAGAGCAACTGCCTTCTAAGCAGTAGGTCTCAGGTTCGAATCCTGACTGGATCACATTATTGAAAATGGTTACTATTTAGTAACCATTTTTTTTGTTTTAATATTTTTTGAATTGATACATAACCTTTCCAGGTTATTTTTTTGCGAGTTGTTATCTCAAAGTAGCTAGCAATAGCAACTTTACAAGGTTGCTATAACTTGCTAATCATACAAGAGTTAAACACTTTTACTCCGGAATACAATATTTTAGTTATTTTAAAAATAATCCAATTATTATCTCCACTATTTTAATTCATCATTACTTCAATTATAATGAAAATAGCTACTTTTAATATATTGTTGTTAAATTAAAAATTATCATTTTATTTTTATTGAGTTAAAATTTAAAAAACAATTTTATAAATCATTTATCTTCCTCTTTTTTTATTATATTTAATCATCGAATTTTAATCTCATTCGGATTAATTCTTTATAAATTTGTTATCATGAAAGATGAATATGATTTAATTATTGTCGGAGCAGGACCAATAGGTCTAGCGTGTGCAATAGAAGCTAAAAAAAATAAATTATCTTATTTAATTATAGAAAAAGGTGCTTTAACAAATAGTATATATAATTATCCTTTATATATGACATTTTTCTCTACAGCAGAAAGATTAGAGATTGGAGGAATTCCATTCAACTGTATAGCTCCAAAACCAGGAAGACAAGAAGCTTTAGAATATTATAGGAATATTCAAAAATATTTTGATTTTAATATTCATTTATATGAAGAAGTATTAAATATATCAAAAAATGAAGTGTCTCAATTTCGAGTTCAAACAAATAAATTCAAGTATAAATCTAAAAATGTAATTATAGCAACTGGTTTCTATGATATTCCAAATATGTTAAATATTCAAGGGGAAGAGTTACCAAAGGTACATCATTATTACAAAGAAGCACATCCATATGCTTTTCAAGATGTGGTTGTTGTTGGAGCTAATAATTCAGCAATTGATGCTGCATTAGAATGCTATAGAAAAGGAGCGAATGTAACAATGGTTATTAGAGGTAGTGGTTTTACTGATAATTTAAAATATTGGGTTCGACCTGATATAGAAAATAGAATTGCAGAAGGTAGTGTAAAAGCTTACTTCAATTCAAATTTAAAATATATTGATGAAAATTCTGTGACTATACAAACGCCTAATCAGGATATAACATTGAAAAATGATACTGTTTTGGCTATGACGGGTTATCAACCAAATTTCTCATTACTTTCTAAATCTGGAATTATAATAGGTAAAGATGCTTTAAAAACGCCAACGTATAATCCTGAAAATATGGAAACAAATGTTTCTGGTTTATACTTAGCAGGTGTGGTTTGTGGAGGAATGAGAACAAATGTTTGGTTCATTGAAAACTCTCGTGCGCACGCCAAACAAATCATGCAGCATATAATTTCTAAAAAAGAATTGAGCTAATTTTTATGAAAGATTTATTTGGGCAAGCAATTCTAGATTATCAAACCAATAATTTCCCAGAAGATTTATATACAGAAACATCTATATCAGAACTTGATGTAATGCCTATTGATTATCTTTTTAGAGATTATAAAGAAATGCCTTCTTTAGAAAAAAAAGCATTAGATTTAGTAAAAGGTAAAACATTAGATGTAGGATGTGGTGCAGGTTCTCATGCACTTTATTTACAAGAAAAAAATATTGATGTATTAGCAATTGATATTTCTCCAAAAGCTGTTAAAGCTTGTCAATTGAGAGGTGTCAAAGATGTAAAAGTTATAAATTTTCTTGATTTAGATGAGTCTGTGAAATATGATACTATTCTTTTTTTAATGAATGGAACTGGAATATTTCAGAATCTACTATTAATTAATGTTTATTTAGATAAAATCAAAAAATTATTAAATGATAATGGGCAAGTCTTAATTGATGGTACAGATATCATTTATATGTTTGATGAAGATGAAGATGGTGGAAAATGGATTCCAAGTAATGGTAATTACTACGGTGAATTAGATTTTACAGTGCATTACAAAGGTGAAATAGATGAAACAATTAATTGGTTGTATTTAGATTTTGAAACTTTAAAAAATGCTTGTGAATATCATCAATTAAATTGCACTAAAGTTAAAACGGAAGAAGATTCTTATCTAGCAAAAATAACATTATAGTATTTTAATCATTAAAATTTATCAATGTTTCATCAGTTTTTTCATTAAAACTATAGGTGTTTATTGATGAAATAATATCATGAAATTAAAAATTCTATTTTTTTTCAAAAAAAATAGAATTTTTTTTTATTCATTTTCAGATTATTAATTAAAAATCCCACTATTTTA
>DJDD01000196.1:330-13406 GCA_002430925.1 Flavobacteriales bacterium UBA5933 | reverse complement strand
TTTATCTTAGAATGCTCAATGTCGAAATCTAAATGCAATAATGAAAATCTATACAATCAAAAAAAAGATATAGTGAGAAAGCGCGTTGCGTAGCAATTGCCCAAAGTATATAATAAGTATAATTTTAAAAACGTTTAAAGAACTTTTGTGATTACTGTAAGCTTATGAACCAATTTAAAGAAAACTGTATTTTTTGTGAAATTATTAAAAAAAAGTATTTAGCAGAAATTATTTATGAAGATGAAGTTTTTTTAGCATTTTTAGATAATGATCCTATAAATGAAGGTCATTTGTTAATTATACCTAAAGTTCATGTCTTGGATTTGGATGAATTAGAGGATTCTTTATTACAGAAATTAATTTTACTTTCTAAAAAATTATTAATTCAATTGAAAAAAGAATATAATCTTGATGGATATACAATTATGCAAAATGGAGGAGACTTTAATGATATAGGGCATTTACATTTTCACTTATTTCCAAGATATAATAAAGATGGTTTTGATTGGGGTTATAGATAAGAATAAAAAAAAGTATTAATTTCGATAAATTAAACCTTAATCAATGAAAAAGATATTAAAAAAGAGTTTTATTTATTTTCTTATTTTAGTATTATTTGCCTTATTATTTAGTCTTTACGCTAATTATAAGATAGAAAAATCTACAAAAGATTATGTTACATATAATCTGAATCAACTACCTGAAACTAAAATTGGATTGGTACTTGGAACATCTCCGAATTTAAAGAATGGTTATCAAAATTTTTATTTTGTTTATAGAATAAAAGCTGCAGAAGAATTATATAAATCAGGGAAAGTGACACATTTAATTTTAAGTGGAGATCATGGAAGAAAGGAATACAATGAACCAGAGGCTATGAAAAAAGCTTTAATTGATTTAGGAGTTCCTGAAAATGTTATTTATTTAGATTATGCAGGTTTTAGAACGTTAGATTCTATGATTCGAGCTAAAGAAATTTTTGGTCAAACGAAATTTATTGTTGTATCACAAAAATTTCATAACCAACGCGCTGTTTTTATTGGTCAACAAAATGGGATTGATGCTTATGGTTATAATGCAAAAGATGTAAATAAACAGTCTGGTTTAAAAACAAATGTGAGAGAATTTTTCGCTAGAACAAAAGTATTTATTGATAATTGGTTTGGTGTACAACCTAAATTTTTAGGTAAAAAAATTGATATTAATTAGCTACAATAAAAAAAGAACTTCATTTGAAGTTCTTTTTTTATTGTTATAATGTTTTAACCATTTCGTATTGATTGTCATACATCGATAATCCTAGAGATTTGATGAAATTGTTTGTAGTTAATTCGTTTTCATCAATATTTATCATTTTGATTTCTTTGTTTTTTAAATCACTAAATAAAATAGAAGCTAAATATCTGTTTCTATATTCATGATGTACACCGAATTCATAGATACGAGTGTTCTTTTTGTTAATGATTTTGTAAGCTACTAAATTATCATTTTCAAAGATTCCTGTAATTAAACAATCATCAATGATATTTTTAATACTTTGAATATCATTTTTCCATGTTGGTTTAATGTCCCAAAAGTTTTCTGTAATAAGATTTAAATCAGAAAAAGTTTTGATTTCATGTAATGGATTTACGACTAAAATAGGAATTCCTTTATAACTATTAAGAGTTCTAGTTTTTACAAATCCACAAGTTTCATATGCTTTAATAGCAAAATCATTTTTAGTATTTACATCCAAATAAATACTTTTTACATCAATAGCTTTTAATTTAGAAAAGCTATAATCTAACATTTGTTGAGTAATTCTATTACCTCTGTATTCAGGCGATACACCTGTTCCTCCAATATAACTTACTTTTTCATTGTTTTGAATTCTTATTCCATATAATAAAAATCCTACTAAAACCTTATCTATAAAAGCCCCAACGGAATAATCTAAATCGATATCTTCCATTTTCAGTTTTTTCTGAAATTGATCTACATTTAGGTTAATAGGTACATAATAATTCTTATAGGACAAATTGTATAATGCTGACAATTCATTGATATCAACCTTGCTTAACGACTCTATTTTTATGTTTGTTTGCATGATAGTTATTTGCACAACAAAAATATAACCAACAATTAAATCTATTCTAAAAATTATCATAAAAAATGATAGTTATTTTCTATTATAAATTCCGAATTTGATAAATTTTATGAGTTAAAAACGTTATTTTATAATTTATACTTAAAAATATTAAATAAATTAACGATATATATTAAATAAATTATTATTTTGTCTTATTTAATTGATTTAACATAATATTATCACAAGTATGACAGAAAATAATTCTATGTTTCGTAAATTTGCATACATTTTTAAAACTAAGAATACGAGAGAAGATTAATTTCTCCTCATTTGTTAAATTACTATATCTTCTCTCTATTTTTTCTACACAAATTTTATCTAACTTCAATTAAAATTCCTATTAAATTTTATTCTTTTAAATGATTAAAAATAAAGACTAAATAAATGTTTTTGATTGCGTTAGTATAAATTAAATCATCAATTCTTGCTAACTTTATAAAAAAGTAAAAATGTTAGACGGTTTAATTTATTTTATCAGAGATAGTTGGCAAACTATTATGATAACAGTTTTTTCAATTATGATTTTTTATTTTTTATTTCAAACGATTTTCTTTAAAGAATAGAGGATTATCGTATGTAAATTTAAAATCTAAATCAGTTATAATTTTATTAGAAGATACTATTTTACCATTTGTTTGAGTAGAACTAATCATTTTTTGATTGATTTGATATTCTAGAATCTCTCTTTTGGTTGGATGAATAGGAGATACCACATTGTAAATTTTTTGTTGAATATTTTTCGCAATAATTAAATCTATTGCTTTACAAACATCAATATAATGTGTATGGTTTACTACGATGTCTAAATTTGGCCTAGATAAATTTAAATATCTACAAAAGCATCTTTCATCACCCATTAATCCTCCTAATCGAAGAATATTAGTTTGTGGGAATTCTTTTTGTATTTTTTGTTCTATAAATATATAGTTTTCATTTAATTCATCATTCGTATAAGAATACTCATCAATTATGTTATCAGATTCTGGATATATTCCAGTACTACTAATTATTATAATTTGCTTTTGATAACCAGAAATAAAGTTTATGAGGTTAATAAATTTTGTATCTAAAACTCCTAATGTTTGTCTTTTTCCAAATGGTATAGTAATTATGATAAATTCAAAGTCGTTTAAATTAATTTGATTAACATGCTCATCAAAATTAATAGAAATACAGTTTTCTTTATCAGCAATACGTTTTGTGGTTATAAAATCATATTGATTAGAAAGATAATTTTCTAAACGACTTCCTAACCAACCTTTTCCTATAATTAATCCTTTTTTCTTCATTAATTTTATTTAGATAATACTTTGTATGTAGGATCTTCTTCTAAGTTAATTTCTATAACAGTTTTAGCTTTATTCAATAAATGAATAGAATCTTGACTTAAATGTCTTAAAATTACTTTTTTATTTTGTTGTGCGTATTTAGAAGTAATTGTATTTAATGCATTGATGGCACTCATATCTACAATACGACTATCTTTAAAATCGATTATAATTTCATCAGAATCTTCTTTTGTATTAAATTTTTCTAAAAATGCAGTTGTAGAACCGAAAAATAGTGGACCATAAATTTCATATAAATTTCTTCCATTTTCATCAACAGATTTTCTTGCTCTAATACGTTTTGCATTATCCCAAGCAAATACAAGAGCAGATATAATTACACCAACGAATACAGCTAAAGCTAAATTATGTAAAATAACAGTTATTGTAGCCACTAATAAACTAATAATAATATCAGATAATGGCATTTTTGTAATGAGTTTAAAAAATCCCCATTTGAATGTTGAAATTGCAACCATCATCATTACCCCAACTAATGCAGCCATTGGAATTTTTTCTATAACGGGAGAACCTATTAAAATTATGATAAGGATTGTTATTGCACCAATAGCAGGACCAAGTCTACTTCTAGAACCTGCTTCTAAATTAACAAATGTTTGAGCAATCATTGCACAACCTCCCATACCACCAAAAAAACCATTTGCTATGTTAGCTGTTCCTTGTGCAATACATTCTTTGTTTGATGAACCACGAGTTTCTGTAATTTCATCCACTAATGTTAATGTAAGTAATGTTTCTATTAGCCCAACAGATCCCATGATTATAGAATAAGGTAATATTATTTTGAAAGTTTCCATATTCATAGGAATATTTGGAATATGGAAAGCTGGTAAACCACCTTTAATACTAGCAATGTCTCCAACAGTTTTTGTATCAATATTAAACCCGAAAACGACTAAAAAGACAATAATTATTGCTACCAAAGATGCAGGTATTACTTTCGTAATTTTAGGAAATAAATTTACAATCAATACAGTCAATATTGTTAAACCAAGCATTGTATAAAGAGAATTTCCTGATAACCACTCTGTAATTCCATTCGAACTGATTTTAAATTGTTCTAATTGTGACATGAAAATTACAATAGCTAAACCATTCAAAAATCCAAACATTACTGGTTGAGGTATTAATCGAACAAATTTTCCTAATTTGAAAATACCAACAAGAATTTGGAATATACCAGCTAATGCTACTGCTGCAAAAATATATTCTTGTCCATGGGCTACATATAAAGCTATAAGAGTGATGACTGTTGCACCCGCTCCACCAGAAACCATTCCTGGTCTTCCTCCAAATATAGCAGTTATTATTCCCATTATAAAAGCACCATATAAACCAATAAGCGGTGACAATCCTGCTAGTATAGCAAAGGATAACGATTCAGGAATCATTGTCATTGCAACTGTTAATCCTGCTAGTATTTCGTTTTTTATATTTACTTTATCCTTAATTTGGGATATTTGAGATAAGATCATTTTTGACATTTATTATAAAGTCTACAAAAGTAAAAAATATAAAATTGAAATAATGTCTAAAAAAAATATACTAGTGTCTAAAAATATTTCGCTAAATGGTTAAAGTTATCATAATATTCAATTAACTTTTAAGTAATATTGGGAATCTACTTTTGTGCGATAATTTACAAACACATGAAGCATCTATTAAAACTTTCATTATTTATTTTAGGTCCCATTGCACTTGCCCAGAGCGGAGTTATATCTGGAAAAGTAGTAGATCAAAATGATCATTTTTCATTGCCTGGAGCAACTTTACGTATAGAAAATTCTAATAAATATACTGTATCTGATAAAAATGGTAATTATCAATTCTTGGATTTAAAACCAGGAACATATACAGTTTATATTGATTATCTTGGTTATGAAACTGTATCAAAACAAATAGAAGTTACAGAACATAATAATACAGTATTTGATTTTTCCCTTTCAAGTGGTCTACAAGAGCTCAATGAAGTTGTAGTTGTTGGTGATTATTTAAAGGGGCAAGCAAAAGCACTGAATCAACAAAAGAGTAATGGTAATATCACAAATATAATATCTTCTGATCAAGTTGGTCGTTTTCCTGATGCTAATGTAGGAGATGCATTAAAACGTATTCCTGGAATTACTATGCAAAATGATCAAGGTGAAGCAAGAAATATAATTATTAGAGGTTTATCTCCAGAACTAAATTCTGTAATGTTAAATGGTGATCGTATTCCTTCAGCTGAAGGTGATAATCGTAATGTACAAATGGATTTAATTCCATCTGATATGATTTCTACAATAGAAGTGAATAAAACATTAACTCCAGACATGGATGGAGATGCTATAGGTGGAGCAGTAAATTTAATAACTCGTGCAGTTCCTAATAAAGAACGTATATCTTTTACAACATCTGGAGGATTCGCTCCAATCAGAAAAAAAGGTTTATATAATGCCTCATTTATTTACGGTAATCGTTTTTTTAACAATAAACTTGGTATTGTAGCTTCTGGAAGTTATCAGCAACAAAATTATGGTTCGGATAACATAGAATCTGTTTGGAAGAAAAATTCATATAATGATTTTTATGTTTCACAAATGGATGTTCGTAAGTATGATGTACAAAGAGTACGTCGAAGTGTTTCTTTATCTTCTGATTATAAGTTTAATAAAAATAATCGTATTGATTTTACTGCAATGTATAATTGGAGAGATGATAGAGAGAATAGATATAGAACTAGATATAATGGAATTCAACAAGTATTTGATGATAATGGAAATGTAATAGGTTATACAGGTGAAATTCGTAGAGAAACTAAAGGAGGAATTAATAATAGTAGAAATAATAATGCTCGTCTAGAAGATCAAAGAGTTTATAACCTTTCTTTAAGAGGAGAGCATTTACTTTCATCTTTTTTTGATATGGATTGGGGAGTTTCATATTCTAAGGCAAGTGAAGATAGACCAAATGAAAGATATATTGATTATCGTCAAAAAAATGTAGATTTAACTGAAGACTTATCTGATGGTAATTATCCTTTAGTTACAACTGTAAGTGATGATAATTCATCTAATTATTCATTAGGTAAAATAACAGAAAGTAAAAGATATACTGATGAATCTGAATTTGGAGCAAAAATTAATTTTAGAGTTCCATTTAGTATTATATCTAATCAAAAAGGAAGATTACGATTTGGTGGACGTTTACGTATAAAAGAAAAAGAAAGAAATGATATTTTCTATTCTTATAAACCAGTTAGTAGTTTAGGTAATTTAACAAATATACCCACATCTTATTATAGTGGGAATGGATATAATCCAGGTTCTAAATATATTCCAGGAACATTTGTTTCTAATACTTATCTAGGAAGTTTGGATTTAACTAATTCATCTTTATTTAAAGCAACTTTAGATCCTTCAGAATATTTATCTGGTAATTATAAAGCCAAAGAAAGAATTACAGCAGGTTATATACGTTGGGATCAAGACCTATCAGAAAATACATCTATTATTACTGGTGTTAGATTTGAAAATACAAATATTGATTATACAGGAAATTATGTAGAGAATGAAGAAGAACTAGTAAGTCAAATTTCTAATAAAAATGATTATTTGAATGTTTTACCTAGTATTACATTAAAACATAATTTTACAAAAGACTTTATACTTAGAGCAGCTTTTACTACTGGAATTGCACGTCCTAATTATTATGCATTGGTTCCTTATGTAAATGTTGTTCAAGAAAACTATGAAATAGCAGAAGGTAATCCAGATCTTAAAGCTACTTATGCTTATAATTATGATTTAATGGCAGAAAATTATTTCGATAAAATTGGAATTGTTTCTGGAGGTTTCTTTTATAAAAGATTGAATAATTTTATTTATACATATAGAAATAATAATTTTTCAACAAATGATTTTGCTCAATTACATCCAAATTTAGCTAATCCAATTCCTGAAGGTGAAACTTGGCAGTATAAACAAGCTAGAAATGGAGATCATGTTAATGTTTGGGGATTCGAAGTTGCTTTTCAAAGACAATTAGACTTTATACCAGGAGAATTTTTTAAACATCTTGGTGTTTATCTTAATTATACTTACACAAAATCTAAAGCAAAAGGAATTACAAATGAAGATGGCGAGGTTCGAAATGATTTAAATTTACCTAAAGCTGCACCTCACATGTTTAATGCATCATTGGCTTGGGAGAATAAAAACTTTACTGCTCGTGTTTCTATGAACTATACATCTTCATATCTTGATGAGGTTGGAGGAAACGCTGATGAAGATACATATTATGATAAACAATTATTTGTTGATGCTAATGCATCTTATAAATTCAATAAATATTTACGTATTTTTGTTGAAGCAAATAATCTAACAAATCAACCATTACGATATTATCAAGGTGTTTCTAATCGTTTAAAACAAGTTGAATATTATCAACCTCGTTTTAATATGGGACTAAAATTTGATTTTTAAAATCGAGCAAATGTAATTTTAAAAATGGTTAGTTATTTTGTTGACCATTTACATAATAAATAATTTCATGAAAAAAATAATACTTACACTATCATCAGCTGTTCTTTTTGTTGCTTGTTCTAAACCTGGATTAGCTCCAATTCCTAAAGATGCTATACAACCTACAATTGTTACTCAACAAACTCCTAATGATACGGATGATCCCGCTGTTTGGATTAATAAAAATAATCCTGATGAATCAATTATCATAGGAACAGATAAGTTTAAAGAAAATGGAGGTTTATATGCTTATAATTTAAAAGGAGAAATCATTAATAAAATTGTACCTCTTAATCGTCCAAATAATGTAGATGTTGCTTATGGTTTTAATTATCAAGGTAAACAAATTGATATTGCTATAACAACAGAAAGAGGTAATAATAAAATACGAATTGTTTCTTTACCTGATTTTAAATTAATTGATAATGGAGGTGTTGAGGTTTTTGCGAATGAGGAATTCCGTGATCCAATGGGAATTGCAACGTATAAGCAAGGCGATAAAATTTATGCAATTGTTGGTCGTAAATCTGGTCCATCAGAAAATTATCTATTTCAATATTTATTAGAAGATAACAATGGAAAAATTGAAGCTAAGTTAGTTCGTAAATTTGGGAAATATTCTGGTAAAAAAGAGATTGAAGCTATTGCTGTAGATCAAGAACTTGGATATATTTATTATTGTGATGAAACTGCTGGTGTAAGAAAATATTATGCAGATCCTTCTAAAGGAAATGAAGAATTATCTTTTTTTGGACAAAAAGATTTTAAAAGAGATCACGAAGGGATTGCTATTTATAAAACATCTGCAACTGATGGATATCTTTTAATTTCTGACCAGCAAGCTAATTATTTTAATGTTTATAGAAGGCAAGGAGATTCTAATAACCCAAATAAACACGAAATTATTGCAAAAATACCTGTTTCAACAATAGAATGCGATGGTGCAGATGCTATTAATTTCAATTTTAATTCAACTTTTCCAAAAGGATTTTTTATTGCAATGAGTAACGGGAAAACCTTTCAATTATATGATTGGAGAATTATTCAAAAAGAAATAGATAAACAATATCAACCAAAATAAACAATCATAAAAAATAATGATTAGTTTAAAAATAACAGTTTACAAAGGTTTATAAATATTAAAGCACAACTAGTTTAGTTGTGCTTTTTTGATGAGGTTTATATATATTAGTTATATCTAATCGTTCTAATTGTATTAGAAATTGGCATTTCAATTTTCGAAGCATATTGTGTTCTTTTTGTCCAATTATTATGTGCATCATATTCGTATAAAATTTTAGTTACATTTTGTACTTTTCCGTTTGCATCAAAAGTTGTTTCTTCAATTAAATTGTTATTTGCATCATATTTACGTAAAAACTTATTGATTAATTTTTTACCATTGTTCAGATATTCTTCTTCAATAGGATTTCCCAAATTATCATTTTTATAAACTATTGCATAATCTCCGTTGTTGTATTTAACATTCGTTTTCACAAGAAAATTATTTTTATACTCATTTGTTTTTTCAACAAATAAATTTCCTTCTTCCAACAAATTATTTTCTTTTTCGGAAACTATATTTTTCAAAGCATCTAAAATATAATCTGTTTTGCTAATTATTACATCATTTTCAGATTTTGTAACCACATAACCATCAGGAGTATATTCGTAAGTAAATAAAATAACCAAACTTCCATCATTGTTCTTTATTTCTTTAGATACTATTTCCCCGTTATCATTGTACAAAAATGTTTCTGTAGAAACCAAATCACCATTTTCTGCAAAAGATTCTCTTTTTGTAAGATTATTCTTATTATAATCAGATTTTTGATGGTATTCTAAATTATATCCAGCAATCTGATTCATTCTGATACTTGCTTTCTGCATAGATTCTTCAATAAAAATAGGATTGTCTTTTATCGATTTATCTTGAGCAAAATTATAAGAAGATAAAACTAATGCTATTACTAGTAACGTTTTTTGCATAATTGTAATTTATTATAAAGTTTAAATAACTTCAATATTTACGACAAATAAATAAAAAATTATTATGATTTTAATCTGTTTTAAGTTAAAACATAAAACTAGAACTTATATTTGATTTAAATTAAAAAATATGAGTTCAAAATTAAAACTTTTAAGTACTAAACCTGCATTGGTTGATTTATCATTATTATTAATTAGAATTTTAGCTGGAGGATTTATTTTATCACACGGATTGGGTAAATTACAAAAATTAATTAATGGCGATTTTACATTTGCCGATCCTTTGGGAATAGGACCAGAAGCTTCATTAATTTTAACTGTTTTCGCAGAAATAATTTGTGCCTTTTTTATTGTTTTAGGTTTATTTACTCGTTTTATGGCAGTTCCACTAATTATTACAATGCTGGTTATTATTTTTATTGTGCATAAAACAGATGATTTTGGACATAAAGAATTGGCTTATTTTTATTTAATTAATTATATAGTTGTATTTTTATCTGGGGCAGGGAAATATTCAATGGATAAATTATTATTAAAAAAATGATAAAAAAAATTTTACCTAATTTATTATTATTCTGTTCAATTTCACTATTTGCACAAACTAAAACTATGGATACATATAAGCCTTTATCGGCAAAAGAAACAAAGTTAATCAAAGAAAAAAATGCATTAGATCCTTTTCGTGTTTTACTAACAACTTCTGAAAAGGACACCAAAATTCTAAAATCCATTTCAGAAGATATTGATCCTAAAGATCCTTCTATAAAATTATTGGCTGATAGAATGTATGCAACTGTCCAAGACGAAGCTAGTAAAGGAGTCGGTATTGCAGCGCCACAAATTGGTATTAATAGAAATGCTGTTTGGGTACAACGATTTGATAAAAAAAATGAACCGTTTGAGTTTTTTATTAATCCCAAAATAACATGGTATTCAGACATTGTTCGTCATGGGAGAGAAGGCTGTTTATCAATTCCAGATATTTTTGGGAAAGTTTACAGAAGTCTTGTTATCCGATTAGAATATTACGATTTAAAAGGTAAATTTCACGACGAAACAGTAGAAGGCTTTACAGCTGTTATTTTTCAGCATGAATATGATCATTTATTAGGAACTTTGTTTACTGATCGATTAAAAGAGCAGGAAGATTTAGATTATGTGAAAGCAGAAATAATGAACGATGTTTTTTATTTAAGAAAGAAATAAATACCAAAAAATTATAGAACTAAGCAGCATTATTACAATGCTGCTTTTTTTGATGATTTCACTTAATAATTTATTTTTTTGGGCAATCCCTTCGGGCCGCGCTTTTTCGTTCCCAATCTTTTCTAATTGGTATTACTCTGTTTTAAAAAAGTAACCAATTAGAAAAGGATTTTCACTTCAATCGCTATTGCAAATTCTTGTAAACCATAAAATTGTTGATTCTATTAATTTTCTCTAATAAAAATTTATTAATACTTATTAAAACATATAATTCATTTTGATTTATTAAAAAC
The DNA here is from genome assembly GCA_002430925.1 of Flavobacteriales bacterium UBA5933. Taxonomy (GTDB): domain Bacteria; phylum Bacteroidota; class Bacteroidia; order Flavobacteriales; family Weeksellaceae; genus Empedobacter. The sequence continues at coordinate 1,936 of DJDD01000196.1, read as the reverse complement.
AAATTGATTAAATCTGTATTTTGTTTTAATATTATTAAAATTATATTTAACTTTATTAAATTAATAATCAATAAAAGTAAACTTATGGATAAAAAATTGCCAGTTATATGTCCTAGTTGTGCAAATGAATTATTCGTTGAAAAATTAATTTGTAATTCATGTGAAACTCAAGTTGTAGGAAACTATAAATTACCATTATTTTTAAAATTAACCAATGATGAGCAAGAGTTTATCATGCAGTTTTTTATCAGTTCAGGAAGTTTAAAAGACATGTCGAAACAAATGGACGTAAGTTATCCAACAATGAGAAATAGAGTAGATGATTTAATTAATAAAATAAAAATCTTTTCAGATGAATAAAGAATTTTCAGTTTCGTTGTCAAAATTTCAATTGTTTACGACAACATCACTTATCACTTTATTATTACTAATAGGCAATATAATTATAATACAGCAAGAGGAAAAATATCCAGGTTATATATACAATGCAATAGTAATTCCTATTATAATAAGTTGCTATTTGGTTTCGTTGACTGTCATAAAAATAGATCAAAATAATATCTATTTAGTGACTAAAATTAAAACCTTTACCATTCCAATTAATGAAGTACAATCAATAAGTAAAAAATCTCAACAAAATATATTCCCAATATTCGGTTGGAGAGGGATTTTTGGATTAATAGGTTACACAAGGGATGGTTATTATTGTAATATAAAAGATACAAATAAATTGATTGGTATTGAATTAGCAAATAAAAAATACTTAATTAGTTGTGATCAACCAGAAGAATTTATTCACTTAATAAATACAATAAAAAATGATAAAAAAATTACTTAATCCTTTTGCTTATATAAATGATGTTAAATTATTGATAATTGGAGTTGTAGCGCATTTATTTTTTACATTTATTGCCTATCATTTTAATTATTATTTTCCTGATTTTATCAGTATACAAAAAACAATAATCAACTTTTCTTTTTTAGATATTTTATATCAAAATTCAAGAAATGTTATGATAGCTTGTATCATTTTATTTATTTGTGGAAGAAGTATAAATTCAAAAACACGTTGTATTGATATTTGTAATGTAGTTTTGATTGCAAGAATACCTTATTATTTAATTTTATTGACGGATTTTGTGCCAATCGTAAAAGAAAAAATGGACCTTGTTACAAAAAGTGTTCAAATAAATAATTTGGTTGTTTTTCAGGATCCATCTGTAATGACTGTAATTATGATAATTGCAATTTTAGCCTTGTTAGTTATGGTTTTGATGTTTTATTATTTATATATAGGTTTCATAACAGTCACAAATCTAAAAAAATTAAAACAAAAATTAGGATTCATTGTTTCAGTTATCATCATCATAATTATAACATTTGTTTTATCAGTTTTAATTCCACAAACTTTATTTTGAAACATGCATTTAAAGAAAATATAATTTAAAGCTTCAAAAAGGCTATTTATAACTATAAATTTGAAGACTTTCTTTTAATTGTAATGTCATTCGAATCATGTCGAAGAATATTATCTGTTCAAATACATTTTTAATGTATTATTTTTAAAAATCTTTTTCTCGGTACTAAATTCTAATTGAATTTTATT
>DJDD01000196.1:0-165 GCA_002430925.1 Flavobacteriales bacterium UBA5933 | reverse complement strand
AAATTCTAATTGAATTTTATTTGAAATGACGGTTTTTATTAAATATAATGAACAAATTTATAACAGATCAATTATTTTATTTATAATGTCATTCTGAGCATGTCGAAGAATATTATTTATTTTTGATTTGGTATGAGTTTATCCTATTTGCAATAGTGATTGAAG
>DJDD01000040.1:27129-28702 GCA_002430925.1 Flavobacteriales bacterium UBA5933 | reverse complement strand
AATCTAATAGCAAAGTCGAAATACGATAATTACCAATCAAAAAAAAGGATGTCGCTGCAATCGCTATTGCAAATGCATAATTTAAAATATATAAGATATTTATAAAAACAATGTAATCATTATTGAAAATAATTCAATAAAAGGTTATATAATTAATTTTACAAAATACTTTTTCTAAAAAGTAATCAATTATTAGAATAAAATTCTAAACTGTAGGATATTAAATATTAAATATCAATTAAAATAAGCTCTCCTATTAACATCGTTTTCAAACAGATTAAAAACAAGTCTTTTTATTTATTATCACTTTTTTATTACCTCTAGAATAAATATTTTTGCATAACAACTTATAACGAAAGATGGAGGGAATAGGCCCTATGAAATCTTAGCAACCCAAACAAAGTTGGGTGCTACATCCTACTCTTTTTTTAAGAGAAAAATAAGGAATATGAGAACAACTTCTACTTTCGTTATACAGTCAAATTTTTATAAGAAATGACATTAAACGATATATTAAAAGAACGAATTGTTATTCTTGATGGTGCTATGGGAACTATGATACAAAAGCACAATTTACAAGAAGAAGATTATAGAGGAGAAAGATTTAAAGACTTTCATACTTCTCTAAAAGGAAATAACGATTTATTGGTTCTTACGCAACCAAAAATTATAAAAGATATTCATAGAGAATATTTAGAAGCAGGCGCTGATTTGTTAGAAACTAACACATTCAATGCTAATATTATTTCTATGTTAGATTATGACATGGTTGATTTAGTTGATGAATTAAACTATGAAGCCGTTCGTTTAGCAAAAGAAGCTTGTATTGAATATTCTACACCAGATAAACCTCGTTTTGTTGTCGGATCATTAGGTCCAACTAATAAAACAGCATCTATTTCTCCACAAGTTAACGATCCTAGTTATAGAGATATAGATTTTGATACATTAGCCAATGTATATTATCGACAAGCTAAAGCAATGCTAGAAGCTGGTGCTGATGCTTTACTTGTAGAAACTATTTTTGATACTTTAAATGCCAAAGCAGCATTTTTTGGTATACAAGATGCTATTGATGAAACAGGAATAAATGTACCATTAATGGCTTCTGGAACAATCACAGATAAATCTGGTCGTACATTATCTGGACAAACAACAGAAGCATTTCTTATTTCATTAGAACATATCGATCTACTTTCTATTGGACTTAACTGTGCTTTAGGAGCATCAGATTTAATTCCTTATTTAGAAGTTCTTGCAGAAAAAGCTCCTTTTTATGTGAGTGCTTATCCTAATGCGGGATTACCAAATGCATTTGGAGGATATGATGAGACAGCAGAAATGATGTTAGATAATATACGTCCTTTTTTAGACAAAAAATTAGTGAATATCATTGGAGGGTGTTGTGGCTCTACACCAGATCATATAAAACTAATGGCTGATTTAGCAAAACAATATGAACCTAGAAAAATAAATGAACAATGTCAGGTATAAAAATTCAACTTTCTGGATTAGAACCACTAATTGTTCGAGAAAATTCCAATTTTGTAAATGTTGGAAGATCGGAAGAGCG
>DJDD01000040.1:21902-27061 GCA_002430925.1 Flavobacteriales bacterium UBA5933 | reverse complement strand
GTTTTTTACGATTAATTAAAGAAGAAAAATTTGAAGAGGCACTACAAGTTGCTCGTGACCAAGTTGAAGGTGGCGCACAAGTCATTGATATAAACATGGATGAGGGAATGATTGATGGTGTTGCTTCTATGGTTAAATATTTACGATTAGTTGCTTCTGAACCAGATATTTCTAGAGTTCCTATTATGATAGATTCTTCTAAATGGGAAATTATAGAAGCTGGTTTAAAAAACGTACAAGGAAAAGCAATTGTGAATTCTATTTCTCTGAAAGAAGGAGAACAACTTTTCATAGAGCACGCAAAAAAAATAAAACGTTATGGTGCAGCTGCCATCATCATGGCTTTTGATGAAAAAGGACAAGCTGATAACTACGAACGTAGAATAGAAATTGTAAAAAGATCTTATGATATCTTGGTTAATGAAGTAAAATTTAATCCAAGAAATATAATATTCGATATTAATATATTTCCTGTTGCAACAGGAATGGAAGAACACCGAAGAAATGCAATCGACTTTTTTGATGCAACAAAATGGATCAAAGAAAATTTACCTCATGCAATGGTTTCTGGTGGTGTTTCCAATGTTTCGTTTTCTTTTAGAGGAAACAATGCTGTTCGTGAAGCAATGCACACTGTTTTTCTATATCATGCCATAAAAAATGGAATGGATATGGGAATTGTAAATCCAGAAATGATTGAGATTTATGATGATATTCCAAAAGATTTACTAGAACATGTAGAAGATGTCCTTTTAGATAGACGAGATGATGCAACAGAGCGTTTAATTGATTTTGCTGAAGGACTAAAAGGAATCACAAAAGAAAAGAAAAAAGATGATGCTTGGCGAGAATTACCTCTAGAAAAACGAATAGAAATTGCTTTAGTAAAAGGAATTACTGAATTTATTGACCAAGATACGGCTGAGGCTTTAGAAAAAATAGAATCACCATTACGAGTAATTGAAGGTCCTTTGATGGATGGAATGAATGTTGTTGGTGACTTATTTGGAAGCGGAAAAATGTTTTTACCACAAGTTGTAAAATCTGCTCGTGTAATGAAAAAAGCTGTGGCATATTTAACTCCTTATTTGGAAGAAGAAAAACTTAGAAATAAATCAGACAAAGAACCTGCTAAAATTTTAATTGCTACTGTAAAAGGTGATGTACATGATATTGGTAAAAATATCGTTTCAGTTGTTTTGAGTTGTAATGGTTTCGAAATGATAGATCTTGGTGTGATGGTTTCTTGCGAAACTATTCTTGAAGAAGCTAAAAAACAGAAAGTAGATGTCATTGGACTTTCTGGCTTAATAACTCCTTCCCTAGACGAAATGGTACATGTTGCTAAGGAAATGAAGCGACTTAATTTTGATATTCCTCTAATGATTGGTGGAGCAACGACTTCTAAGGCACATACTGCTGTTAAAATAGCTCCTGAATATGATAAAGCTATTCATGTTTTAGATGCTTCTCGTTCTGTTACTGTATGTACTAAATTATTAGGCGAACAACAGAATGAATTATTTTCAGAAACTGAAGCTGAATACACTAAAATTAGAGAAGGTTTTCTGAATAGAGCAGTTTCAAAAGAATATTTATCCATTGAAGATGCTCGAAAAAATAAATTAAGAGTTGATTTTGAAGAAAATAAACCATTTCAACCAAAACAATTGGGAGTTTACACTCATCATGTGAGTGTTTCTGATTTGAAAGAATTTATTGATTGGACACCTTTCTTTAAAACATGGGATTTACATGGAAAGTTTCCTGAACTATTAGAAGATGACGTTGTAGGAGAAAATGCAAAAGAATTGTATGTTGATGCATTAGCAATGCTAAATAGAATTGAACAAGAAAATCTTGCAAAACCAAAAGGTATTTTTGGATTATTCAAAGCAAATACTGTTAATGATGATACAATAGAATTATTAGATGATAATGATAACAAAATAGATAATTTCTACACAATTCGTCAACAAGCTAAAAAATCTAAAAACGCTCCTAACCTATCGATTGCAGATTTTATTGCTGAAAAAGATTCTGGAATTCAAGATTATATTGGTGCCTTTGCTGTTACAGCAGGAACGGAAATAGAAGATTTTGCTAAAGAATATCAAGATAATTTGGATGATTATAATTCGATTATGGTAAAAGCAATTGCTGATAGATTAGCTGAAGCTTATGCAGAATATTTACATAAATACGTAAGAACTGAAGCTTGGGGATATGCAAAAGATGAAACATTGTCGAATACCGAATTGATTGCAGAAAAGTATAAAGGAATTCGTCCTGCACCTGGATACCCAGCTTGCCCAGATCATTTAGAAAAAGAAACTATTTTCAAGATTTTGGATGTTGAAAAGAATATTGATATTCATTTGACAAGCTCTTTGGCTATGTACCCTGTTTCTTCTGTTTCTGGTTATTATTTTGGAAATCCTGAAGCTAGGTATTTTGGTGTTGGAAAAATAAAAATGGATCAGGTAGAAGATTTTGCAAAACGAAAAAATATCACTGTTGATTTGGCTGAACGCTGGTTAGCTCCAAATTTGGCTGATTAATTTGAAAAATAAATAATAATGCGACAGGGATTGAAGTGGAAATCCTTTTTCCTTAGAAAAAGATTGCAACGGAAAGCCCGCTCGGTCGCCCATAAAAAAATAGAAGTTAGTTATTCGGAAATAGTTTCGAATTTCATTGAACAAAAATAAATAATTTTCACCCTTCGAAAAACTAATTTCGTGAAACTATAAATTAATGAAAGTTACTGAACATATAAAACGTGCAAATGGAAAAACTTTATTTTCTATAGAAATTTTGCCTCCTTTGAAGGGACAAGATGTTAATTGTACTTTTAAGACATTGGATCCTTTAGTGGAATTAAAACCTGCTTTTATAGATGTTACTTACCATAGAGAAGAGTTTATTTATAAGGAAAGAGAAAAAGGTTTATTAAAAAGATATCAGGTTAGAAAACGACCTGGAACAGTTGCTATTTGTGCTGCGATACAAAATCACTATAAAATAGATGCCATTCCTCATTTGATTTGTGGTGGATTTACAAAAGAAGACACTGAAGATGCTTTGATAGATTTTAATTTCTTAGGAATTGATAATGTTTTGGCTCTTCGTGGTGACCCTATAAAATCTGAAAAAACATTTGTTCCTAAAATTGATGGGCATGCTTATGCTTCTGAATTAATTGAACAAATAAGTAGTTTGAATAAAGGAAAATATTTAGACGAAGATTTACAAGAACCTCATAAAATGGATTTTTGTATTGGTGTTGCTGGTTATCCTGAGAAACATTTTGAATCTCCGAACTTAGCAATGGATATGCATTATTTAAAAAAGAAAGTAGAACTTGGGGCTGAATATATTGTAACACAAATGTTTTTTGATAATCAAAAATATTTTGATTTTGTAAAAAAATGTAGAGAAATGGATATTAATGTTCCTATAATACCTGGAATAAAGCCTTTAACAACATTAAATCAATTAACATCTATACCTCAACATTTTTATATTGATTTACCAGAAGATCTTTCTAATGAAGTAATGAAAGCGAAAACAAAAGAAGCTATAAAAGAGGTTGGAATGGAATGGTGTATAAATCAATGTAAAGAATTAATAGATTTTGGTATTCCTAGTTTACATTTTTATACGATGAGTAATTCGGCTAATACAAAACGAATTGCTGAAGCTGTTTTTTAATAAAAATAACAATAAATAAAAATTTGATTTACCCAGCACTTATATATCAAAAATGTGTTGGGTTTTTTGATATATTTGTATAAGCTAAAATTAATTATCATAATTAGTTTTTATCATAAACACAAATCAATTTTACTATGGAAGTCATTAATAAATGGCCCTTTTATTTAAAATTAGCATGTTGCTTGCTAATTATTATCTGTTTAACCTTTATTTCTATTATTGGTAAACAAATTCTTGTACCACTTGTTTTAGGTTTCTTGATATCCATATTACTAACACCATTATGCGATTTTTTCGAGAAATATATATTTATGCCTAGAGCGATAGCAAGTATTATTACTACTCTGTTATTTGCTTCCCTTATACTAGGTATTATTTACTTGATTGTAGTCCAGTTATCTGAAATGGCTAATGAATGGCCTATATTTCAGAAACAGATAACTGATGGATTTAATTCTTTACAAAGATGGATACATCATAACTTTGGTATAAATTCTCGTACACAATTAGATTATTTAAGTCAAAATGTAAAATCTACAATTGAAACAAGTACAGTTGTTATTGAAAAAGTGATTAGTCTTGTAGGTTCTGCTGCTGTTACAACTGTATTTACATTTTTATATGTTGTATTTTTACTAATTTATAGAAAACATTTAGTGAAATTTCTTTATTATGTTTTTGATTCTACAACTCACGATCAAGTTTATAATGTAATTACTGCAATACAAAAAGTTGTAAAACAGTACCTTATTGGTTTGTTTTTACAAATGATAATAGTATCTGTATTAGCATTTATTGCATTTACAATTCTTGGTTTAAAATATTCGTTTATTTTAGCAATGCTAACTGGTGTATTAAATATTATACCTTACGTAGGTATAACTATTTCATTGATTATAACAACAATTATAACTTTTGCCACAATGACCTCATCAAAAGTATTTTTTGTGCTAATTTCTTTTGCAATTGTTCATGCAATTGATGGTAATATTATTATGCCTCAAATTGTTGGTTCTAAAGTAAAAGTAAACTCTCTAGTAGTTGTTATAGGATTGGTAATTGGAGAAATGTCTTGGGGAATAATGGGAATGTTTTTATCAATACCTATACTTGCCCTAGTAAAAATTGTTTTTGATAATATTGATGATTTAAAACCTTGGGGTTATTTAATTGGTGATGTTGAAGAAACTGACATTGACGAAAGTCTAAATGAATTTTTAGCTAAAAAACGTAAAGAAAAAAAGAAAAAGGGATTTAAAAGATTTTTTAGTAAGAAAAAGAATTAAATTTTAAATATAAAAAAAACACCAAATGTTTGGTGTTTTTTTTTATGTTTAAAATAGTATTAATTAAATTTTAATTTCCCTGAAATCATATCATCAATCATTCCGTCATAAGGAGCAATAGAAACAACTTTTTGATTATCTAGACCTTCATTACTT
>DJDD01000040.1:20726-21831 GCA_002430925.1 Flavobacteriales bacterium UBA5933 | reverse complement strand
ATTACTTTTAAAAAATATTTCTCCAAATTCTGGTACTACATATTTTGGATATGTTTCGTATTTCAGACGAGATTCTTCCATTAAATCAATAAAATCATTTTGATATCTAACTGTTATTTCAGGATGTTCATGAACCCATTTTGGAAAGAATATAACACCATGTAATTTATTTTCATTTGGTATAAAATCAAGACTTACATCTGTTCCTGTAGGTTCTGTCCAACATACTTTAAAAACACCTTTAGTCAAACAAACTAAATCAACTTTTTGATCTCTAACCCATCTTCCACCGACCATACCTGTGTGAATTCGATAATCAATTGTATCATTATTTTTAATATAAATTTCATACTTCCAGCCATTCGCATAAGTATAAATAAAGTGACTTCCTAAAAATTCCTCTAGTGTATTAATTTCATTCATTTGGTTTAATTTTAGTTGTTTATGGTTTGAATTTATTTATTATAAATTATCATTTACTTTTTTTATTGTAGTTTCTTTTGGTTCACCTAAAGTATTTTTGAACCATTCTACGACAAGTTGAATAACCTTAGGTTGATACCATTCTATGGATCCGTGTCCAGAATCTTTAACAATAATATATTCTGCCTTATTATTTGCTTTCAATAATGAATTGTACATTTGATTACTTTGTTCTGGTGAAACTAATTTATCAGCAGAACCGTGCATAAGTAAAAAAGGAGGCAAACCAGATTTCACATGTCCAATAGGACTTGCATTTAAGGCTTTCTTATTATCACTTAAAATACTTGCACCGGGAAAAGTTGCAAATGCAGGTCCATTTACCAATAAAGCTTCTGTTACAGCAGGTGATTGATGAACAGCTTGAATTTCTTTAGAAAAACCTTCTCCAATATTTCTCAAATCACTAATCCCATAAAGACTAACCACTGACTGAACAGCTGAACTAAAATTTAAATAATCACCTTTGTCAAATTCTTTTTCTCCATTACTTGCTCCAGTAAATTGAGCAAGATAACCTCCTGCAGAATCACCTAAAACACCTATTCTATCGGGATCTATACCATACTCTTCTGCATGCGCACGTAAATATCTTACAGCAGATTTTGCATCATTTACTAAT
>DJDD01000040.1:6054-20521 GCA_002430925.1 Flavobacteriales bacterium UBA5933 | reverse complement strand
CATCAGGAATTACTCTATATTCTGCTCCAGCAACAACATAACCAGCTTTAGCAAGAGCACTTTTCATTTCGAAAAATTTATCATAATCAGCAGAAATAAATCCACCTCCGGGAAAATAAACTATTGCTGGTTTCAGCTTATTATCTCTAGGGACAAGCATTGACATCTTTAAAGTTTTTACACTTCTTTGATTGATTACTTGTGTATAGGGTATATCTGTTAATAAATCTATTTGTCCATTAACTACAGGAACCGAAATTTCCATTTTTTTATTTATTTGATCATTTTTTATTTGTCCAAAAGATAATACTGAAGACAAAAAAAGTAATTGACAAACTAATATTTTCATTACTACAAGTTATTAAAAATATTTGAATCAGTATTCAATTATTGGATTTTTAAGATCATGATAATATAATATTTCCCAATGTTGTTTATTAGCTTCCATTTCCCATTCAATCCTATATTTCATTGCGTCTTTTCCATTAAAATCACTTTTATAGGCTACATGGTATTTAAAATAAAGTTCTAAAGGTAAATTATCAGATCCATAGAATATTACCCTATTATTCTTCTCTATCCAAAATGATTGTAAGAAAGGTGTGTGTCCTGGAGTAACTTCGTATCTTATATAATTACTAATTCTACCTTCATTATCATTAAGCCAATGAATTTTACTATTATTTATAACAAAATCAAGAATTTTAAAATCAAACGAAAGACTTTCTTTTTGGCTTAATGCAAACTCATATTCTCGTTTCTGAATATAAAGCTCAGCTTGAGGAAAAATTAATTTTAATACATTTGAACTTGTATCAACCAAACCATTAATATGATCTTTATGTAGATGAGAAATTAATATTTTTGAAATATCTTTTGGTTGAAGATTTAATTCTGTCAGATTTTGAATTAGTTTAGGTTGATTATTTTCTAACCATCCTAATCCTGCATCTAATAATATATTTTCATTTTCTAATTGAATTAAAAAAGGTTGTATTGCCATTTTTAATCCTTTACTTTCTTGATTCAAAAGTGTAAATTCTTTCTCTTTATTAACAGAGAAATGACCTTCAATTAATGGATAAATTTTCATTCTATAAAATTAAATCATTTTAGATTAGATTAAAAAACATATCTAGATTAAAACGTTATCATAACAAATCATTAAATTTAAATGATTTATTTAAAATTAAATATTTATCTTTAGTAGATAAACATTTTCAACATGAAAAATACATTTTATTTAATCCTTACTATAAGCACACTAATTTCTACTCTTCTATCATGTGAGCATAAAAAAGAAGCTGAAAAAACAACAAAGGATACCATTGTCTATGACAATGCTCTAGAAGTTCCTGTAGAAAAATTAGCTGTATCGATTAATGTTGATACAATAAGTTTTTTGAACAATAAATCCCAAGAACATAATTCTAAAATAACGAACCAATTAGCAACTATCAATAAAAATTTTAATATATACAAAGATATTAATGACACATCTATTAAAATATTAAATGATAATCATTATGATTTTGAATTGTTAAAACCAACAAATAAAAGCTTTTTCCCAGATAGTTTAATTACTGATAGAACAATCAATAAATTAGATTTCACTCAATTAAAAAACAGAACACCTTTAAATGACCTATTATTAATTAATGTAAAACCTATTATTTGTTATAATGATGAAGACAAAAATGAATATGTTGCTAAAACATATTTATATATAAATATCATTGATATTAAAAACAAAAAATTAAAATATAGTGAAACTGCTGGAGGAACAAAATATATAGATAAAAATATAGAAAATATAACAACTGATTATTTACAAAAAATGATAAGGGAATCTCTTAGTGAAACAATAAAACTAATTGATAATAAATATTAAAAATACATTGAACTATGCTGTCTAAATAATTATAGACAACTTATTGGAAGTCCTAATTTTATTCGTAAAGTTAGGATTTTTTAACAAGTTAAGTGGTCTAATTTTTGCGAATATAATATGTTAAAAAATAATATATGCTGAGAAAATTATTTTTATGTTTTTTTTCAGGCATAACAATTTCACAAATCAGTTATGCTCAAGAAATTATTAATGAAGAATTAAAAGCTCCAATTATTAATGCGATTGAAACTAATTATGCAATAAAAAATAAGCTGTTAGAAGTTGATAAAAATAAATATCAAATTGATGAAGTTAAAGGAAAATTAAAACCTGATGTTTCAGCATTAGCACTTGGCTCTTATTTCTATTCAAATGGAATTATTGATTTACCAACAAAATCTTTAAATAATTTAGGAATAACTCTTTTTGAAGGCAATCAAAGTTTTAATAATTCTATGTTTATTGGCTCTGTTGGTGTGAATGCAAAACAAATAATTTTTTCTGGACTACAAATTCCAAATGCTATAAAAGCAATTGAAGAAAAAAATATTGCATTCGATTATTTAACAGCTGCTGAAAAGGAAACAATCGCTAAAGATGTTATTGAAACTTTTGATCAAATCATGCTTTTAGAAAAAGTTCAGGAACTGATTGACAATTCAGCAAAAAGATTAAATAAAGAACATCTTAAAGTTCAAAAAGCAATACAAAACGGTTTAGCTATTCCTTATGATAGAGAAAAAATAAAATTAGCTTTATTAGAATTAGAAAACAAACAAATAGAACTAAACGGGACAAGAAAATTACTTTATGAAAAGTTAGCAATGCTAACACATTTACCAAAAGATAATTTAGAAGTAATTCATTATAATTTATCTCCAATCGATTTATTAGCAAATGAATATTCTTTAGAAAACAAACAAGAAATTAAGGCACTTGAACATTCCATAAAAGCGTATGAATTTTTATATAAAAAAGAAAAAGGTTCACATTTACCACAAGTTTTTGCCTTTGCAGGGAGTAGTTATTCATCAATTTTTGGACAAAGATTAAACTTTATGAATGTTGCAAATACAAATAGGGATATAAAGCTAAAAGTAAATCAACTTACCTTCTTTCCTAATATTCTTGTAGGAATTGGTGCTAAATGGGAAATTTTTGATGGAGGACAGCATAAAAATAGATTACTTCAAGCAAAATCTGATATAGAGATTAATGAAAACAAGCTTATAGATGCGAAAGAAAAATTAAATCTTCTTTTAAGTAAAAATAAAATTGATTACGAAACTTCTACACAAAAACTAAAGGTTAACGAACAACAAAATACTGTTGCTTCCAATAATTTAGAAATTGCTTCAAAAAGATTTCAAGAAGGATTAATTGATGTTACAGAACGACTATCTGCAGAGAACGATTACTATAAAGCAAATTTAGGTTATTACTCACAAATTTTAGATCAACGATCAAAAACGTATGAAATTTTAAATACTTCTGGTGAATTATTAAATAAAATCTTAAACTAATATGAAAACTATTACACCAATCTTATACGCACTTGTAGCGACAATAACACTATCTAACTGTAAATCTTCTGATAGTATTAATGAGCAAAATATTTTTCAAGGAAAAGTTGAAAGAGATCAAGTTTCTGTTGTTACAAAAATTACAGGAAGAATAAAAGAAAATTTGGTTCACGAAGGTGATCAAGTAAAAGAAGGACAAACTCTTTTTGTATTGGAATTACCAGAAGTTGATGCCAAAAAAAGCCAAGCAGAAGGAGCAGTTTATTCGGCAGACGCACAATATAATATGGCCGTAAAAGGTGCTACCAAAAATCAAATAAAACAATTACATGCAAAAGTTGATGCGTTAAAAGAACAGTTGGATTTTGCAGAAAAATCAAACAAAAGAATCAAAAATATGCTTCGTGATAGTTTAGTTCCTCAGCAAACTTATGATGAAATATACACAAAATATCAAGGTGCCAAAAATCAATACATTGCTGCGTTAGCAGAATTAACTGAAGCCGAACACGGAGCTAGAATTGAGCAACAACACATGGCTCTTGGACAAAAAGAACGTGCTCTTGGTGCATTAAAAGAAGTTGATGTTGCAGACAGCGAAAGAAATGTAAAAGCACCACAAGATATGACCATAGAAACTGTCAACCTAAGAATAGGTGAATTAGCAACTGCTGGTTATTCTATTGCTACAGGTATATTAGATCAAACTACATTTTTTCGTTTTTCTATTCCAGAAAACTTAGTGGCAAAAGTTAAAAAAGATCAAATCGTAACGATTACAGTTCCTTATAAAAATAATCTAAAATTGAAAGGAAAAATTGTTTATATCAAAGCACTTAGTTCTTACGCAAATATTAATACTGCTTATCCAGATATAAATCAACAACAGTCTTTATATGAGGTAAAAGTTGTGCCGACTGATACAAAAACTGCTGCGCAATTATTTTCACAAGCAAATGTATTGTTAGACTTAACTACAAAATAGAAAAAGATGAAAAATATATTTCATTTGATTATTCGTGAATTCAAGCTCTTTTTTAAAAACCCCGTTCTTCCTGTTCTATTTTTCGGAGCACCTATTTTATATGGGATACTAATGGGAAATGTTTATAAAAAAGGAAATGTAACTGATTTACCTATTATTGTTGTAGACGAAGATAATACAACCACAAGCCATAAGGTGATTCAAATGTTGAATGATAATGAATCTATTTATGTATCTGATATATTACCTTCTACTTTTAATACTAAAGAAATTGCGCTAAAGAATGGATCTGAAGTTGTACTTGTGATTCCAAGGAACTTTCAAGCTGATATTTTACAACAAAAAAATCCAGAAATTGTATATTTTGTGAATGCGTCAAATACACTTACTTCCAATACAGCATCTATTGCTATTGCAACAGTTTTGGGAACTATGAAAGCTGGAATTACTATACAATCATTACAAAAAAAAGGTGTACCTGCCTTTGTCGCAAATCAAAGTTATGAACCATTTAAATCAACCATGATTCGCCAAAATATAAGAAGTGGAAATTATTTATATTTCATGCTTCCTGGTGTTTTGTTAACTGTTTTTCAGCAAGTTTTGTTATTAGGATTAGCTTTATCTTTTGCACAAGAATTTGAAACAGGTTCGTTTAAAGAACTAGTATCAAAAACTTCAAATCCTTTCAAAATATTATTCGTTAAAACATTTCCATATATTTTCATGTCGATATTTATTTATATTTTATATTATATATTTGGAATGTTTTATGACATGAAATTACAAACTGAATTTTGGCCATTTTTCTATTCAGCTATTGCTTTTATTTTAGCTGTGTGTTTTATGGGATTCTTAGTAAGTATTTTATTACCAAACCAATTAAAAGCAACCGAAGTTTTAATGGTTGTTGCTACACCAAGTTTTATTTTAAGTGGATTTACTTGGCCAATGAGTCAAATGCCAAAATGGATACAAGCAATTGCTGACTGTATTCCACTAACCCATTACCTAAAAATATTTAGAATATTATTTATAGAAAAAGGTAATCCTTCGCTTATACAACCGCATTTAAATAGTTTGATTATCATAGGAAGTATTTGTTTTGTGTTATCTTTGGCTATTCTAACAATAAAAGTGAATAAAACCAAACGTGAACTACGAAAAGAAGTTGAAACGAATGAGATTTAAACAATTTACTTTTAGCATTAAAAAAACAGAACTATAAAATGAATTTTCTTACAGTTGAAAATCTAACCAAATCATACGGTATACGCACACTTTTCAAAGATGTTAACTTTCATGTGAATGAAGGTGATCAAATTGCTTTTGTTGCAAAAAATGGAAGTGGTAAATCTACATTATTAAAAATATTAGCAGGATTAGAAACTCCTGACTCTGGTGAAGCAAGAGTTGGTAAAGGTGTAAAAATATTAATGCTTGACCAAAGTGATGATTTCGATGAAAATTTAAAAGGTGAAGAGTATATTTTCAATCATTCAAATGAAGTGTTAGATGTTGTTCATCAATACGAAAACATGATAGAAAATGATCCTACAAATCCAGAATTAGTTGATTTGATGGGAAAAATGGATGTTTTAGATGCTTGGAAAGTAGAACCTACCATCAAAGAAATTCTTTCTAAACTAAAAATTGATTTCTTAGATCAAAAAATTGGTAAACTTTCTGGTGGACAACGTAAAAGAATTTCATTAGCTAAATTCCTTATCGACCTTAGTTTTGAAAACGGATATGTTTTATTAATTCTTGATGAGCCTACAAATCATTTGGATATAGAAATGGTAGAATGGTTGGAATATTTCTTGAATAAAGAAAATAAAACATTAATTCTGGTTACTCACGATCGTTATTTCTTAGATGCTATTTGTACAAAGATCTTAGAAATGGAAGATAAAACAATGTACGTTCATTCAGGAAATTACGAAACTTACATTACAAATAAAGCTTTACGAATTGATAATCAAAACGCAACAATTGACAAAGCAAAAAATCTTTACCGAAAAGAAATTGAGTGGATGCGAAGACAACCGAAAGCGCGTACCACAAAATCTAAATCGCGTATTGATGACTTTTACGATACAGAAAAAGCTGCAAAACATAAAATTGTAGACCAAAAAGTAAAATTAGAAATGGTAATGACTCGATTAGGTCAAAAAATTATCGAGATGGAACATGTTTCTAAAGCTTTTGGTTCTAAAAAAATTGTAGATGACTTTTCTTATATCTTTGCTCGTGGTGGTAAAATAGGATTAGTAGGTAAAAATGGTGTTGGTAAAACTACTTTTCTAAAAATGCTAGAAGGTATAGAAAATGCTGATGCAGGTATTATAGAAAGAGGTGAAACATTAAACATTGGTCATTTTAAACAAGAAGGAATCACTTTCAAAGAAGATGAACGTGTAATTGATTTTGTAAAAGATATCGCAGATTATTTCCCATTGGCAAATGGAAAAGAAATGCGCGCAGAACAATTCTTGGAAATGTTTTTATTCTCTCCAGAACAACAGCACACATTTATATCTCGATTAAGTGGAGGTGAGAAAAAACGCTTACAATTGCTATCTATTTTATTCAAAAATCCTAACTTTTTAATTTTAGATGAACCTACAAACGATTTAGATTTACCTACATTAACAGTTTTAGAAAGTTTTTTAGAAGATTACCAAGGATGTCTTTTGGTTGTATCTCACGATAGATATTTTATGGATAAGGTTGTTGATGAATTAATGATTTTTGAAGGAGAAGGTAAAATATCTCGTTATATGGGAACATATACAGAATATTATATCGAAAATAAAAATCGTCCTGAAACAGCGGAAGAGAAAAAACCTGAGAAAGAAAATAATATAGTTGAAGTTAAACCAGAAGCAAAAACAAATCAGGTTGAAAATAAACCTAAAAAGCTTTCTTTTAACGAAAAACGTGAATTAGAACAAATCAACAAAGATTTACCAATTTTAGAAGCAAAGAAAGAAGAATTAACTAATTTACTTTCTGATCCTAATTTGGCTTATGATAAAATTGCTACAATTGGTGATGAATTACAAAAAATTGTAGATGAATTAGAAGAAAAGGAATTTCGTTGGTTGGAATTATCAGAATAAAAATCGTTTACTAATATAAAAATAGAAAACAACTCTTCTTTGAGTTGTTTTTTTATTTTTGAAAGAAAACGCAACTTTACTGTTGCTCCTCGCCCGAGTTGTTATCTAAAAGTATCCAACAAAAACAACTTTTCAAGGTTGTTTTCATTGGCTAATCAGTTTTTTGAGTAAAAACTTTTTTCAGGAAATGTACAAGCTTTATAAAAATTTCATTCTGAATACTATGAAAAATATTTTCTCACCTAACATTCTTGAATGTCATTCTGAGCCCGTCGAAGAATCTTTTGAGCTTTACTGTGTTCAAGTTTCCAGTGTTTATGTTATTAAGTTATATCACTTAATACTTAAAACTAATAACTCAAAACTTATTTGCAATAGCGATTGTAGCGGAAATCCTTTTTACGGAGCGATCTAGCGATGTAAAAAGATTGAAACGAAAAGCGCGACCGAAGGGATTGCCCTAAAAATTATGTTTAATAAAAACCTCATCTTTCTTTTATAATCTATTTTTTTCTGAACTACTTTTAGATTCTACAATTTCAAATTTCTTTCCGAAATTATATGTTAATCCAATTCTATAATTTCGTACAGATTGACCTGTGTATACAGTTTTATTATTATTACTGTACGTAACACTTTGAAAAGCTCTGTTTTGAAATACATTATTTACATTAAACGAAAGTTGTAATTTTTTATTTAGAAACAACGTTCTTATACCAAGAGATGAATACCACAATGAACGCGTATCATCAAGTCCATCATTTCCTCTTGCAGTAAAATTTGTTGTATGATTAAATAATATTGTTTTAGATTTATTTAAATCTAGATTATTTGTTAAACCAAATTGTCCGTTGAAACCATCTAATGTATAATTAAATGCAGGAATGATTCCTTTTGTTTTTCTATAAAACAAATCTATAGAACCGTTAACCTTCCACCATTTAAAAAGTTTAAAATTCAAATTTTCACTTAAACCATAACTTTCTGTATTTGCATAATTATAAGGCATCCAGTTTTGACTTGTATTCTCTTCATCAACTATAATCAACTGTGTTACTTCACTTTTAGATTTTCTATAATACAATGTAGTAATTGCTAAATCTTTGTATCCATATTCTAGTTCGTAATTATACGAATACGAAGGTCTTAATTCAGGATTACCTTGAGCAAAAGAATAAGGTGAATAAATTGTACGAAAAGGATTTAGTTGAGACATTGATGGACGATCTATTCTTTTTCCAAAATTTATACTAAGAGAATGATTTTCTGAAGGTTTATAAAGTAAATATGCTGTAGGAAAAAATCCTTCGTATTTATATATATCTTTTTGATTTTCTTGCGGGGAATATCCATTAGCATTTGTATTCTCATACCTCAACCCTATTTTTGCAGATAATTTTTCCGTAATTTCTTTGTCTAAAGATGTATAAATTGCAAAAATATTTTCTTTATAATAAAAACTGTTACTCTTATTTAAATCAAAAATTGGATTACCACTTGTTGTATCATAAAACAGATTATCACTGTTATTTTTTGTAAAACTGTATCGAGTACCATAGTTTAATTTCCAAGATTCTATTGGGTGCTCCATGTCTATATTAACACTGTAATTATTAGCTTTTTGGTCTGAAAGACTTTTATTTCCTACATATTCATTATTATTTTCTTCATTTTGATTATTATAAAATCTATTGGATGCTATGTCAATCTTGTTATTGTTATAATTTACCCAATCAAAATCAACAGTAAGTTTTTTTCCAATAGAATCCATTATATAAATAAAATGATAATTCAAGGTATTGTATTTTATATTACTATTCCCCCCTTTTCTATCATTAATAATTGTATTTTTTAAATCACTTGTATCAATTGCTCTTACATAAGTATATGTTTTACCAACAATATTATCCTTTCCATCATATATATCAGCATTAAAACCTGTGGTTATTTTATTAGAAATTTGATAATCTATACCTAGTTTACCACCAATATTTTTAAAATTATTTTTATATATCTCTCTTTCTATCCATAATTCATTTTTCTCTTTAAAAAAAATATCAGATTGCCCTATAGATTCGTACTGTCCAAAACCTTGAAAAATATTAGAAACTATTGTCCATTTATCTTTTCTATAATTAAATGTTGCTCCATTCCTTAAATTCGGTTTATTATAATGACCAAATGTTGAAGTAACTGTACCATTCCACGAATCATTTTTCCCATTTTTTAGAACTATATTCAAAATTCCACTATTTCCAGTAGCTTGATATTTTGCAGGAGGATTTGTAATCACTTCAACTTTTTCTATTTCATCTGCACGAAGTGATTTTAAATAATTTATTAACTGATCACCTGTTATTTGTAATAAACGATCATTTACCATGATAAGTAAATTACTTTTTCCTATAATTGAAATTACATCATTTTCAACTTTTACTCTGGGTGCTAGTTTCAATAAATCTAATGCATCTCCTCCTCTAGCTCCTTCAGCCATATCTGCATTAAAAATTATTCTATCAACCTTTTTTTCAACTAACTTTTTCTGACTAGTGATAACAGTTTCTCCAAGGGATATATTTTCATTTTGTGAAATAACTAATAAATTAATTTCTTTATCATTTTCGAAGTATATTGACTGAGAATTAAGTAAAATTCCTGCTTCTTCTATCTTTATAATATAATTTCCTTTCTCTAAAACAACTAAAAATTCTCCTTTTTCATCTGTTGATAGTTCTTTTAACACTTTATTATCTTTTATAATAATAATATCAACATATGATATAGGAAATTTATCTTCATTTTTTATTTTAACTCTATACTCATCTTGTGAATAACCAAATGTAGCTGATAAACAAAACAGTATATTAAAAAAAAACTTATTCATAGTATTAGTTAATTATTGTAATCACCTATAAGACGTAGGTTGTAGTTAAAAGTTACAAAAAAAATAAATTAACATTATTTTATTATTTGTAGAATTTTTTTTACTTTTCTGAAAAATTAATTTAGAATTATTTTATCAATTAAAATTATTAATGAATGGATTTTAATGAGTTCAAAAAACAATTAACTCTATCTACCAAACAAGCATTTTTAGAAATCTATAATCAAAACCCAAATGAGGAAATTTATTCCTTCGCATTATGTAACAATGACTCTAAAATTTCTATACATCCTTCATCAAATTCTTTAGAATATTTTAAAGAAGTATCTGATGACGATGACTTTTACTATTATAAATACGAACCTTCTGAATGGAAATATGAATATAAAGGTGCAGAAGAATTATTTAACGCAATTAATGATAATTGCAAATTAATAGTAGAAAAGCATGATGATGACGAAGATTGGTTTTATAATTTTCAACAGCAAATTAATAAAAAATGTATTGAAGTCTTAGAAGAATTAAAAAATGAAGAATTCTTTAGAAAAGAAACAGGAAAAGAAATTTTTCTTAATTTTTCTGTAATTGATGAAGACTTAAATAAAGAAAGACAAAAAGCAATCATTCAAAAATTAAATGATAATCACTATAAAGATGATTATTTGGATTGGATGAAATCATGGGATAAAAGACGAAAAGTTCTATAAAAAAATAAGACTTGCTTCTTAAGCAAGTCTTTTTGTACTATAAAGAAATAAATTTAAATAAAATTAAAATGTTTCAAGGCATTCCAAACACCATGTTCATCAACAGAACTTGTTATATGATCTGCTATTTCTTTTACATTGTCGTTTGCATTTCCCATTGCTACTCCAATTTTACAACCTTGTAACATTTTTATATCGTTACCTCCATCACCAAATGACATTGTTTTAGATAAATCTAAATTATCTCGTTCAGCAATTCTTTTTATTCCTTCCATTTTATTAATATCTTGAGGATTAATATCTGCAAAATACTCTATCCATCGAGTTGCGACACTGTTTTTTAATACATTTTCCAACAAGAAATTTTCTTCTTTTTCGTTTACAAAAAGATTCATTTGAATAATATTATCTTTTGGAAGTTCTCTTGGGTTTTTAACTTCAGGAACTTTCAATCCAAAGTGCTTAAAAGATTTTTCTATATTTTCATTTACACGATTAATACTAAAAGGATTTTCTGTACTCATATAAGAAAATGCAACAGGGTTTTGTTTATCATATTCTAATAAAGCTTCTATATCACTAGGATTTATAAATTCTGTAAAAAATATATTTCTATCGATATCAGAGCAAACACCACCATTGTTATTTATATAACCATCAAAACCAATATCAAATATACTTTGTGGCATATCAGACAAATTACGTCCTGTCGCAATGTATATTTTTTTATTGTTTTGTTTTAATTTATAAAGTGCATCTCTTGTAGATTCAGATAATTCATGATTTTTAAAACCTTGTAAAGTTCCATCGAAATCAAAGAAAAAAGAGTCTATCATAATATTTTTATTTTTATGGTTATACCACAAAATTAATACCTCTATTATTAATTTTAAGTAAATTCAGTCATATTTGTTTCAGAAATAGAATAATATTTTGCATAATTTGTTAAATATTGTATTTTAGTCTGATACTTTATATATACACTAGTTCTTAAAAACAAAATGAAAATCAAATATTTACTTTTTACTTTTTGGCTATTAATTGCATTTAATGTTTTTGGTCAAGACACTTATTTAATTAGTTATGATAAATATTCTAATGAAAAAAAAGTTGATGATAAAAATAAAATTAAAGTTCTTACAAATATTAATGAGACAGTAATTGGCACAGAAAATAGTTTTAATACCAAAAAAAACTATCCCAATGAAATTTCTTATTTCAATAAGAAAAAACCAACATTATTAACTTATATCACTCAATTTGATTCAATTCATTCCATTACAAGTAATGATTCTTTAATAATTAATAAACCAGTTTTTAAAATTACTAAAGAAACAAAAAGAATTCTAGGATTACGTTGCCAGAAAGCAACTACTACTATTAATTCTAATAAAATTGATATTTGGTTCGTAAACAATATAGGTGTAAATGCTGCTCCTACGTCATTAGGAATAAATTTAGGTTTAGTTTTAGAAATGACTCGAAATAATAATTTTACTATAAAAGCATCTAAAATTGAGAATTTAAAAAATTTAGAACCTAGTATATATATAAAAAAAGAAATTGATCAAGAATCTGTTGATTTATTAACTTACAAAGACATTATATGGAAAAATAAATTTATTCAGATTCCTTTATTAGTAAATCAACAAATTAATTTCAGTTCAGAAATTGAATCAAATGATTCTATTTTAAGATTTTCTAACGGTACAGTTGTAGTTAGA
Source organism: Flavobacteriales bacterium UBA5933 (assembly GCA_002430925.1). Taxonomy (GTDB): domain Bacteria; phylum Bacteroidota; class Bacteroidia; order Flavobacteriales; family Weeksellaceae; genus Empedobacter. The sequence continues at coordinate 7,682 of DJDD01000040.1, read as the reverse complement.
AAAATAAAATTACCAATTATAAAAGAAGGAAGTCAGCTTTTTATTGATGTCAAAGAAAAATCTAATGGAGATGCTTACGATAGAACAGGTTCCGTTTTCTTAATCCCTACTAATAATTCAATTAATTTTTTAGATGCCTTAAAAAATGGTGTAAACCAATTACCTATTTATACAAATGGTGATGGTAAAAAATACCAAGGTTATTTCTCTACAGAAAATTTTAAATCAAATATTGAATTAATGAGATTTTTTACTCCTTTTGGAATAAATAAATTTAATCACATTTCTATCAAAAATGTAAATTGGCAAAATGAAGTTGATTATCGTCAAGAAATATCTGAATTCCAATCCTTATTATCTAATAAAGAAGTATATATAGGTTATTTCATTGGTAATTATGATGGCGGAGGACATATTATTTCATCAAATTTAACGATTCATCCTCCATCAAAAACTACACTCCCTATTCAAAAATCATTTTCAATTTTCAATACTGTAAATGTAATGGAAATGTCTGGACAAGAATATTCAACACTATTTTCAGACAGCAAAGGACTACAAGTTGAATTTACCTTGAATGAAGATTATGACAATGCTAAACTACGTTTTATAACTACCGGACATGGTGGTTGGGAAAATGGAGATGAGTTTGTTCCAAAAGAAAACACTATATTTGTTGACAACCAAAAGGTTTTTAATATTATTCCTTGGCGACAAGATTGTGGATCTTACAGAACATACAATCCTGCTTCAGGTAATTTTGACAATGGTTTATCATCTTCAGATTATAGCCGATCAAATTGGTGCCCAGGAACCTTAACAAATCCTTATTATATAGATTTAGGTAATTTAAAAGCTGGTAAACACACTATTCAAATCAAAATACCTCAAGGTAGATCAGAAGGTAATAGTTTTAGTTATTGGAATGTTTCAGGTGTTTTAATTGGAGAATAATTTAATAAAATTTTATTATTCTAAAGTAGATAACACACCTCAATATTCGAATATTAATTTATAAATTTGCAACGTACATAGTATAAACTTACAATGGAATATAATACACTTCGTTCACAATTAATTATTCCAGAATATGGTCGTCATATTCAAGAAATGGTAGATTATTGTAAAACAATCACAGACGAAAAAGAACGTAACGGATTCGCGGAAATTATTATTGAAGTAATGGGAGAGTTAAATCCTCATTTACGCGATGTCCCAGATTTTCAGCATAAATTATGGGATCAGCTATTTATAATGGCAGAATTCGATTTGGATGTTAATTCACCCTATCCTATCCCTACAAAAAAAGACACTGTAAATAGTAAACCAAATAAAGTAGATTACCCACAAAGCATATATAAATACAGATATTACGGAAACAATATTCGTAAAATGATTGATGTAGCTGTAACTTGGGAAGAAGGAGAAAAAAGAGAAGGTTTGTATTTTGCCATTGCTAATCACATGAAAAAATGCTACTTGCTTTGGAATAAAGATACAGTTGATGATTATGTAATATTTAATCATTTATATGATTTATCTGATGGTAAAATTGATTTAAGAAAAGTTGATGATCAATTAGTTTCTGCTGATAAAATGAATACTAATAATAGTAACAATTATCAGAA
>DJDD01000040.1:0-5834 GCA_002430925.1 Flavobacteriales bacterium UBA5933 | reverse complement strand
CAGAAATAATAATCATCAAAATAATAATAGAAATAATCAAAATTCTAATAACAGAAATAATAATCACCAAAACAATCGAAATCAAAACGTTCGAAATAATAAAGGGTAAAAAAACTATATATTAAGCAAAAAAATGGCAACATTTCAAATTACAGGAGGTAAACCTTTAAAAGGTGAAATAACTCCACAAGGTGCAAAAAATGAAGTTTTACAAATTTTATGTGCCGTTCTATTAACCAATGAACCTGTTCGTGTAAAAAACATACCAGATATACAAGATGTTAATCGTTTGATTGAAATTTTAGGAGATCTTGGTGTTAAAACACAAAAAAATGGAAAAGGTGATTATACTTTCCAATCTGATGAATTACGTTTAGATTATTTAAAAAGTGATCAATTTCGTCAAGATGGTGCAGCATTACGTGGTTCTATCATGTTAATGGGTCCTCTTTTAGCTCGTTTTGGTGAAGCTTATATGCCAAAACCAGGTGGAGATAAAATTGGTCGTAGAAGATTAGATACTCACTTTGAAGGTTTTTTTGCTTTAGGAGCTAAATATAGATTTAATCCTGATGAAGATTTCTATGGTGTAGAAGTCGATGAAAATGGTCTACAAGGATCATACATGTTATTAGAAGAAGCTTCTGTTACAGGTACAGCAAATATTATAATGGCTGCTGTTCTTGCAAAAGGAACTACAACAATATACAACGCAGCTTGTGAACCATATATTCAACAATTATGTAAAATGTTGAACCGTATGGGAGCTAAAATTTCTGGAATCTCATCTAACCTTTTAACTATAGAAGGTGTAGAACAATTAGGAGGAACTGAACATACATGTTTACCTGATATGATAGAAATTGGTTCTTGGATTGGTTTAGCTGTAATGACTAAATCTGAATTAACAATCAAAAATGTATCTTGGGAAAATCTTGGTGTTATTCCAGATGTCTTTAGAAAACTTGGTGTTAAATTAGAAAAAGTAAATGATGACATTTACATCCCAGCACAGGAACACTATCAAATAGAAAGATTTATTGATGGATCTATTCTTACGATTTCTGATGCACCTTGGCCAGGATTTACTCCAGATTTACTTTCGATTATACTTGTTATTGCTACACAAGCTAAAGGAAGTGTATTGATTCATCAAAAAATGTTTGAATCAAGATTGTTCTTTGTCGATAAATTAATAGAAATGGGAGCTCAAATTATATTATGTGATCCACATAGAGCAACTGTTATTGGACTTAACCAAGAAATACCATTAAAAGGAGCTAAATTAACTTCTCCTGATATTCGTGCTGGTATGTCGTTATTAATTGCGGCGCTTTCTGCTAAAGGAAAAACAGTGATTGATAACATCGATCAAATTGATCGTGGATACGAAGACATTGATGTTCGTCTTAGAGCAATTGGCGCTGATATTATAAGAGCCTAAAAAAAAATCAAATGCAATCTATAATAGAATTTATCACCAATTTTGTTCAGCGTCCAGATAAAGTTTTGATGGACATTATCAATAACTATGGTTATTGGATATATGTCGTATTATTCTTAATTATTTTTGCTGAAACTGGACTTATTGTAATGTCTTTCATTATGCCATTTTTACCTGGAGATGCTTTAATTTTCTCTGTTGGTATGATTGCTGCAAACGAAAGTCAAAGTCATTTACATATAGAATATATCATTCCATTCTTGATGTTGGCTGCAATTCTTGGAGATAATTTAAACTATTATATCGGTAGAAAATTTGGAGGTTGGGTTCTTGGTCGTAAAGATTCATTTTTCCTTAAAAAGAAACATGTAGAAAAGGCAACGATATTCTTTAATGAAAATGGTAAAAAAGCAATTATAATTGCTCGTTTTATGCCAGTTGTTCGTACAATTATACCATTTATTTGTGGTGTAACACATGTCAATTATAAAACCTTTATTACATATAGTTTTATTGGAGCAGTATTATGGGTTGGTGTAATTTCTATTTTAGGATATACGCTTGGTCAATTTGATATTGTAAAACATAATTTAGAAAAATTTATTTTTGGTATTATTATTTTAGCTAATATGCCATTAATTATAAGAATCATCAAAGGTCAATTTAACAAAGAAAAATAAACAAAAATGAGACAATTTGGATTAATTGGTAGAAATATCTCTTATTCATTTTCAAAATCTTATTTCGCTGAAAAATTTAAAAACGAAAACATTGTAGACACTGTCTACAATGTTTTTGATTTAAATACGATAGATGAAGTTGAAAATGTTTTTAAAAAAGAAGGTTTAGTAGGATTTAATGTTACTATTCCTTACAAACAAGAAATTATACAGTATTTGGATGATTTATCACCAGAAGCAAAAGAAATAGGTGCTGTAAATACTGTATTAATTAAAAATGGTAAAAAAATAGGTTATAATACTGATTGTTATGGTTTCCTTCATTCTATACAACCTTTATTAAAACCCATACACCAAAAAGCATTAGTACTTGGTAATGGAGGTGCTGCAAAAGCTGTTTATTATATTTTAGATCAGTTGAATATTGATTACAAAATTGTTTCAAGAAATTATATTGAAAATAATTTTACATACGAGGATATCAATGAAGATGTATTAAACAATTACCAAATTATTATAAATTGTTCTCCTGTCGGAACTTTTCCAAATGTAGAAAACGCTCCACTTCTACCCTATAATTATATAAACGTTAACCATTTATTGTATGATTTAATTTATAATCCTGCAGTCACAAAATTTTTAGAAAACGGGAAAAATAAAGGTTCTATCATCAAAAATGGACATGAAATGCTAGTCCTACAAGCTGAAAAAGCATGGGAAATATGGAATAAAGTAGTATAATTCTCTTGATTTTGTTCTTTAAATTTATTAGATTTGAGAAACAAAACATAATTAATTATGAATACTGACATGGATAACCTGCACAATGCAGATGGAGAAAATCTATCTAAACCTATCTCTACGAGTAATTCTGAAAATGAATCTTATAAGACTCAGGAATCGAATAATAACGAAAATGAAACTAAAATTTCATTAAAGGATTATGAGAATTTTAGTTTTGATGTTTTAATCGATGAAGCTAAAAATCTTTTAAGTAAACATCCTGTTCAAGATATTCGTGAACATTTCAATCAAATAAAAGAGGCATTTAAGAAAAAATTAGAAGCTGAAGAAGCTAGTAAGAAAAAAGCTTTTATTGAAGAAGGTGGAAACGAAATAGATTTTAGATATGAGACTTCATATCGAGAAAAATTCAATATTGTCTATAATGATTACAAAAATCAATTAGCTATTTATCACAAACAGAATGAAAAAAAGGAAAGTGATAATTTAACTGAACGTTTAGCTATTATTGATGAACTAAAAGCATTGTATCAAGAACCAAGTGATTCTAGTGCTGGAATGTTCAAAAAATTTCGTGAATTAAAAACGAGATGGCATAATGCTGGAAGAATCCCTAGCAAAGATGCCGAAAATATATTCAAAAATTATTTCTTTCATTTAGATAATTTTTATACTTATCTAGATATGAATAAAGAATTACAAACTTTAGATTATGCTCATAATCTAGAAGTTCGTTATTCTATTATTAAACGTGCAGAAGAATTAATTAATGAACCTAATGTACAAAAAGCCTTAAACGAATTACAATATTTACATCGTTTATGGAAAGAAGAAGCTGTTCCTGTACAAGAAGATTTACGTGAACCTACTTGGCAACAGTTTAAAGAACTTACCAATAAAATTCATGATAGAAAAAGTGAATTAAACGAAAGAATCAAAAAAGAACAAATAGAAAATTTAGAGAGAAAAGTTGAAATTATTGCACGTATCAATGAAATTACTGCAAAATCAAGCTCTAAATCTCATGGAGATTGGCAAAAATCAATTGCTGAAGTCAATGCTCTTCGTGAAAATTTTATTTCTCTTGGTCGAGTTTCTAAAGATAAGAATGCAAAAACATGGGATGATTTTAAAGAAGCAACTCGTGCATTTAATCATGTTAAAAATGATTTCTATAAAAATTTAAAAACTGAACAACAAGTAAATCTAGAAAAGAAACTTGCTTTACTAGAAATAGCTAAAGAACATGCTGAAAGTACTGATTGGAATCATTCTGTTTCTGTGATTAAAAAAATTCAGAATGATTGGAAACATATTGGTCATGTTCCTAGAAAAAATTCTGATAAAATTTGGAAGGAATTTAAAGAAACTTGTAATAAATTCTTCGATCGCTACAAAAAACGTCACGAACATGACAATGAAGAATTAGAAAATAACTATGCTAAAAAAGTCTATTTTATTAGTGAGTTCAAAAAAATAACTATTTCTGATGATAAAGAAATTGCTTTAAAAGAATTACAAGATTACAAAAATCAATGGAATGGTATTGGTAAAGTTCCAGCAGATAAAGCAGATGTAAATCAAGAATTCAATACTGTTTACAATTCTTTTTTAAGTAACTTAAATTTATCTAAATCAGAAATAAATGATTACGAAGTACAAGCTTTTGTAAACAAAGTAAAATCTCAAGGTAATGGAGGAAACTTATTGGATGAAGAGATTAAAAAAACTCGAAAAGTTATTGATGATTTAGAAAAAGAAATTAATCAGTTAGATAACAATGTTCATTTCTTTTCAAATGCAGACAAAAACAGTCCTTTATTAAAAGATGTTTACAAACAAATTGATGAAAAACGCAAAAAATTAACTGAAGCTGAAATAAAACTTAAGGCTTTATTTAATGTTGATCTTAATGATTAATTCATGCCATGAAACAACAAACTATAGATGAGACTTTTATGTCTCGTTGTATACAAATAGCAACAAACGGATTAGGAACTACGTATCCTAATCCGTTTGTTGGTTCTATAATTGTACATAATAATAAAATTATTGGAGAAGGATTTACTTCTGAATATGGTGGACCACATGCCGAAGTAAATGCTATAAACTCTGTAAAAAATAAAGAATTATTAAAAGAAAGTACTATTTATGTTACTTTAGAACCTTGCTCCCATTTTGGGAAAACTCCTCCTTGTGCTGATCTAATCATAGAAAAAGAAATTCCAAAAGTTGTCATTGGAACGTTAGATCCATTTGCTAAAGTAAATGGCGAAGGTTATTTACGATTATTAAAAAATGGCGTTGATGTGACGTTGGGTGTTTTGGAAGAAGAATGTCTTAAACTCAACCGAAGATTTATGACATTCCATGAAAAAAAACGTCCTTACATAATTTTGAAATGGGCACAAACAGAAGATGGTTACATTGGTAGAAATGATGTACAAAAATGGATTACAAATAATTACAGTAAACAATTAGTACATAAATGGAGAACTGAAGAACAAGCTATTCTTGTAGGGAAAAATACTGCTTTGATTGATAATCCTCAACTAAATTCTAGGTTATGGGATGGAAATAATCCTTTGCGCGTTGTAATAGATAAGAATCTTGCTATTCCGAGGCATTTTCATGTTTTTGATAGAACACAACCAACTATTATCTTTAATTCTATTGAAAATTCTGACGAAGAAAATTTAAAATTTATTCAATTGGATTTCTCTCAAAATATTATTCCAAATATTCTTAAACATTTGTATAAATTAAATATTCAATCTCTTATTGTGGAAGGTGGTTCGGATACAATAAGACATTTTATTGACCTTGATTTATGGGACGAAGCAAGAATTTTAAGCTCGGATACGATTTGGAATGAAGGTATACCTGCTCCAAAATTAAAAGGAACTAGAACAGAAAAACATAATTTTTTAAATGATGAATTATCTATTTTTGAAAATAGACTTGTA
>DJDD01000128.1 GCA_002430925.1 Flavobacteriales bacterium UBA5933 | reverse complement strand
GCTATTTTAAATAATATTATAAGCTGAATCGTTTAATTAATAAATCTATCTAAACAACTATAGTTGTTTAGATAGATTTATTAATATATTTTGTACAGTTAAATTACAAAAAGAAAAACTTATTCTTTTACAAACTGAATCGCCAAATTAAGAGCATTATTCGAAACAACTTTTATAAAATCCTCTCTATCCAAATAAGGATATAAATAATGCTTACTTACAGTTCTTTCTCCGTTCGTTACAGAAACCCAAGCAGTACCAACATCTTTCCCGTCCTCACCTTTGTTTGGACCAGCAACGCCAGTTGTAGAAATAGCAATGTCAGTATTCAGTAGTTTACGAACACCTTTTGCCATTTGCTCCGAAACTTGCTCCGAAACCACCGTAAATTCTTCTATATCTTTTTCATTTACATTCAATACAGACGTTTTTACATTGGTTGCATAAGCAACAACACTTCCAGAAAAATAATTAGAACTTCCAGATATAGAAGTGATTAATGTAGCAATATTTCCACCAGTACAACTTTCGGCAGTAGCAATAGTTAATTTCTTTTGTTGTAGTACATCACCTAAAACCTGTTGTGCTTTACCAGAATTATCAGAAATCACAAATTCACCAGCAATCAATTTGAAACGTTCTATCTGCTCTTGTATAGCATTTTTCAGAAAAGATTCATCGTTACCAGTAGCAGAAAATCTTAAATCAATAGAAGAACGACTTGGTAAATAAGCTAAATGAATAAATTCGGGTAATTCATTTTCCCAATCCTCAACCAAAATAGCAAGATCACTTTCGGGAATACCAGTCAAAAGAATATCTCTATGAACAATAGTTTCTGCATCAAATTCTTTTTTCAAACGGGGAATAATTTCATCTATCATTATTCCTTTCATTTCATAAGGAACACCAGGCATATTTATAATGACCTTGTCTTCAACCGCAGTCCATAAACAAGGAGCAGTTCCATATCTGTTTTGTATAAAAGTTGATTTCTCAGGGATAAGAGCTTGGTCTTTGTTTAGATTATTTAGCTCTTTTTTGTAACCACGTTGTTCAAATAAATGTTGTATATTTTCTATAACTTTATTTTCTATCACCAAGCTACAATCCAAAAATTTACATAAAGCATTTTTTGTTTTATCATCTTTTGTTGGACCTAAACCACCAGTTACAATAACAATGTTAGATTTTTCTAAACCACGTTCAAAAGCCTCAATAATATGGCTCATTTCATCTTGTACAGATAGAATTTCTTCCACCTCAATTCCTATTTTATTTAGTTGCTGAGCAATAAATGCTGAATTTGTATCAACAATTTGCCCTATCAGTATTTCATCTCCTATTGTGAGTAATGTTGCTTTAATTTTCATATAAAAAAAACTTACTCGAAGTTAGTAAGTTTTCTGTTCAACCGTTGTATAAAATCTATTTTTTATCAATTCCATCATTGTTAAACATTTCATTTCTTTTATTATTTGCTTCATCCCAAATTGCATCTACTTGATTACTATTTATAAGAGTTCCTTTTGTTGATAAATTAATTTTAGGAGTTTTCTTTATTTCTTTTTTATTTGTAGCAACCCAAGAGTTGATGATTTCTGATTCATCATCTGATTTTTTATAATGCATTTCTAAAATAAATCCTTTTTTAGTATAGTATATATCAGGAGAAAAATGGTACGGAATAGCAGTCGTATACCAAATAATAAAATCCATATTATTTACTTTTGCAGTAGCTTCAATAACTGGTAAATTTAAAATTTCTTTTTTATTACCAGTTTCTTTTATATCAAGTTCAATTAAGTCACCTTTCACAAGATAATTTTTTCCATACACATCCATATTGTAAGAAAATTCATTATTAGTATAATCATTTGTAGTACCGAAAATACCAATAGGAGTTTTAGTTATAAAAAATGTTTGATCATTTTGCGAATTTCTTACTTTTTGAATATAACTAGTTTTACTAAGGTGATCATTGTATGAAAATTCAAAAACTTCTTTCGGAGGATTTTTATTCAATTCAATCAATTCTTGTCTATCTTTAGGGTTATCTTCCCATTCTTCAAACCATTTCAACCCCTTTGTAGTGTAATGAGTTTGTACTTGGGTTTCGTATGTTATCTCATAGAACTGAGCAGATAAATGTATAGAGAGTAACATAATTAAAAATGTAAAAATCTTATTCATATTAAGTTGTTTATTATTTTAAAAATAAGATATTTTATTTAATATCTATTATTTATTAGGGCAAACCTTTTCAGGACGCGCTTTCACGTTCCCAATCTTTTTACTTCACTAGAACGCTCCGTAAAAAGGATTTCCACTTCAATCGCTTTTGCGAAATAGATAATGAAACTTTAACATTATTCTTCTATTGAAAATTTTGTCATTCAAAGCCTGTCGAAGAATCTTTGAGTTTTCTAGTGTTCAAGTTCTTCAGTGTTTATGTTATTAAGTTTTTAAGTTAGGCATATCACTTATAACTTAAGACTAATAACTCACAACTCATTACTTACAACTTACGAGATGTCATTGAGCATTCTAAGATAAAAA
>DJDD01000027.1 GCA_002430925.1 Flavobacteriales bacterium UBA5933 | reverse complement strand
TTTAAACCTAACTAACTACTAATCTGAACTATATTTTTTGAAGTTTTTTCAGTTTTTATCTTTTTGGTAGGAAAACAGAGGGGCTTCAGTTCTTATTTAAGTTGTGAGTTATTAGTTTTAAGTTATAAGTTCTATATTATATATTAAGATGAAAAACTCTGAAAAACTTGAGCACAGTAAAGCTCAAAAGATTCTTCGACAGACTCTGAATGACAATTCGTAATTCTAAGTTGTGAGTTGTTAGTCTTAAGTGATAAGTAATATGATTAACTTAATAACATAAAAACTTGATCACTGGAAAGCTCAAAGATTCTTCGACAGGCTCTTAATGACAATTCGTAGTTGTGAGTTGTTAGTCTTAAGTTATAAGCGATATACTAGACTTAATAACATAAAAACTTGAACACTGGAGAACTTGAACACTGAAAAAAATGGTTGTTCTCCGTACTAATTGTGTTAAGCCATAAAATGATTAGCGAGTAACAGCTACCTTGAAAAGTTGATGTTGCTAGCTACTTTGAGATATCGACTCGTGAGAAAGTAACCTGAAAAGGTTACGATTCAATCCAAAAATATTATAAAAAAGATTTTAAATCTTTTGCCAATTTTAATGAAAAGGCACTCGCCCCTTTATAGTTCATGTGAGTTGTATTATAAAAATATTTCTTTTGATTACTGATTGAATCTTCAGAATAATCTATAAAAGGTAAATTATATTTTGATATTGTAGTTTTATATTGACGAATGATTTGTTGCCTGTTTGTCATATATAGTTGCCCTTTGTAATATTCTGGTGAAAGAATAAATATAAGTTGTATATGATTTTTTTGACACAGTTTGATTAGTTGATCAAGTAATAAATAGTCGGTCTGACTAAAATTAGATGGTTTATGTTTTAGTTTTTTCCAATTGACATTCCATTCACGATCATAAGATTTGAATCCATTATTTCTGAAATACCCCTGTTTGTTTAATTTCTCTTTTTTAGAATGTTTAATTTGATCATTCCAATATTTTTGATCTCTGTAACGATATAATGGTAAAATAAAATCTAAGAAATGTGTTTCTTTATATTGTTTGATTGCACTGTATAATTTAAAATTACAAAACATAAAAGGAGCATATTGATTAGGTTGAAAAACAGAATCGATATGTGAGAATGAAAATGTATCTAAGTTCCAAACTACAGTTTTAGGCTTTATATTGTTTTGTAAATACAATTTGAATCGATAAAATTGCATTTGAAATTTACTTCCATTTAATCCGAAGTTGTATGTTTTTAATTTTAAATTATTTTCTAAGATCTGCGGATTTATTTGAATAAATGCTCTGGAAGAACCAAATATTGCTAATTGTGGATTTGTTTTCCCTTTTTCAATTTTATTCCATTCTTGTACTTCTCCACTAAATAATGGTAATTTTTTTAATTGATTGGAATAAGAAATATCTAAACAAGCTAATGCTGAATAGAATCCTAGAAGTAAAATAAAGAAATATTTTATGTATTTCATTTTTTCAACATCTCTATATGTGGAATGTCATCTTCTAAATATTCTTCTGACACTTGTTGAAAGCCAAATGACTCATAAAAAGACTTTAAATACAATTGAGCAGAAATTCTAATTGAAGTTGATTGAAAGTGATTTTCTATTACTTGAATTGAGTTGATTAATAATTGTTTTCCGAAACCTTGTCCTCGATATTTATCGTTTGAAATTACTCGACCAATTGATGGTTCTTCTTTATAAGAAATACCAATTGGGACAATTCGAGAATAAGCGACAATATCATCACCTACAGTCGCCCATAAATGACCAGATACAAAATCTTTGTTATCACAATCCTGATAGGGACAGTTTTGTTCTACAACAAAAACTTGATTTCTTAATTGCAATATTTTATATAGTTCTTGCAATGTTAAATCATTAAATTCTTTATAGTTCCAAACAACAGCTTCCATATTAATCTAATTTAGAATATTTTGCAATAATATTTTCAAATACTTTTTGAGGTAAAATACTTTTTAGAGTAACTGATAATTTTTGCATTGATTTACCAATATAATAATGAGGTTTTAGATTTTTTTGAGAAATAATTTTTTCAATAATTGGAATTAAATCTTCTGTTGGAGTTCCTAAGTCAACCTCATGATCTATATCTGCAACCATTGCATCGTATCTATTTTGATAAAATTTAGAAACAAAAGATTTTACTCTACTTTCAGCAATATTTGTTTTTATATCTCCGAAATTCAATGTTGCAATTTCTATTCCTGTATTTCTATTTTCTAAACGAACAGATTCTACTAAACGATCTATCATAGATTTTGATGCTGAATAATAGCCTCGAAAAGGTAAACCATTATTACTTGCAATAGATGAAACATTTAATATATATCCTGATTTTTGTTTACGCATTACAGGTAAAATCTCTTGCATTGTATACAAAGTTCCATAAACATTTACATTTAGTAATTTTTCTATATCTTTTTTTGATGCATCTTCTACAGATCCTAGCATACCAATACCTGCATTGTTTATTAATACATCTATTTGTTGATCTGTTTCAGATAATATTTGCTGAAAAGATTGTTTTACATTTTCTTTATTAGATACATCTGTTGGGATATGTATAAACTTTTCTTGTCCACTTGAGCTTCTAGACAAACCATAAACTTTATGTCCTTTACTTTGAAAATGATTAGCTAACGTTAAACCAACTCCTGATGAAGTTCCTGTAATTACAATAACTTTTGATTGCATGATACCACTATATTAGAGCACAAAACTACATAATATCATACAAATATTGATTAAAAATATAGTTTTGAAAATCATTTATAAAAGAATATATAAATTTGTACGTTAATTTTTATAAAATAAAAAATTGAATCCTAAAACAAAAAAATACATCATCACAGGAATAAAGCTATCTATAAGCTTTGTTTTAATCTATTATATTTTCTTTGTAAAATTACATATTACAGAAATATTTAGTCATTATAAAAATGCTAATTGGTTATACATAATCATAGCAACATTGCTATATGTAGCATCGCAAGCACTTTCTATATTTAGGCTAGATTATTATTTTAAGGATATTAATTTAAGTTTATCATATAAATCAAATGCTCGTCTTTACTTTTTAGGAATGTTTTATAATACTTTTGTTCCAGGAGGAATTGGTGGAGATGCATATAAAGTATACATATTAAATAAAAATTACGAAATAAGTCTTAAGAAAATTTCACAAGCTGTATTTTTAGATAAAATTATTGGTTTATGCGCTATGTTACTAATGATTATTTTTCTAATTTACTTTTCTAATCTTACAGATTTTGCTTGGATACAATATGGATCTCTAATAGGATCATTGATTGGTTTTATTGCTGTTCCTTTTGTATTAGGAATTATTTTCCCAATACATAAGCGCACTTTTTTTAATTCTATGATTTATTCTATCGTTCTACAATTAATACAAGTAGGAATGCTATATTTTGTATTAGAGGGATTGAATATACATCCTGAAAATTTTAGCATTTATCTATTAATATTTTTAGTTTCTGGAATATTATCTATAATATCATTTAGTGGGTTTGGAATTAGAGAAGCTGTCTTTTTATATGCTGCACAACGATTCAATTTCAATGAATCTTTAGCAACAAGCGCTGCATTTATATTCTCTATCATTACAATTTGTATATCATTTATTGGAATTATTTACCTGTTTAAAGGTGTTAAAATTGAAGAAAAAAAGAAAAAAACAAAAATTTCTTTCGAATAACATCAAAATTATTTTATTGAAATAAAAATAGTTAAATAAAAAGATTAAAAAATATTTTACTTTTTTTAATTTATGTATTTGGATTATTCAAAAACAGCCCTATATTTGCAATCCAATTACGAAGGTCTCTTAGCTCAGTTGGTTCAGAGCACCTGCCTTACAAGCAGGGGGTCACTGGTTCGAATCCAGTAGGGACCACATAAAGACAATAGAAAGTCTTTTTAATAAAATTCTAAATAGGTCTCTT
>DJDD01000157.1 GCA_002430925.1 Flavobacteriales bacterium UBA5933 | reverse complement strand
AATCTTTTTTCAGTTTTTATCATTTTTATAGGAAAACAGAGGGTTTTTCAGTTATTAGTTGTGAGTTATTAGTCTTAAGTTCTATATTGTATATTAAGATGAAGAACACGATAACTAAAAAATTCTTCGACAGGCTCTGAATAACAATTGGAGAGTTCTAAGTAATGAGTTGTGAGTTATGAGTTATGAGTGAAATAACTAACTTAAAAACTTAATAACATAAAAACTGGAGCACTGCAAGCTAAAAAATTCTTTGACTGGCTCTGAATGACAGTTCGGGAGTTTTGAGTTCTTAGTCTTTAATGATAAGTAATATACTTAACTTAATAACATAAACACTGAAGAACTTGAACACTGCTACGCTCAAAAGATTCTTCGTAAGTTGTGAGTTTTTAGTCTTAAGTTATAAGTGATATGCCTAACTTAATAATATAAACACTGAATAACTTGAGCACTGTAAAGCTAAAAGATTCTTTAACCGGCTCTCAATGACATTTCGTGAGTTGCGAGTTGCGAGTTATTAGTCTTAAGTTGTAAGTGATATACTTAACTTAATAACATAAACACTGAAGAACTTGGTCACTGCTACTCTCAAAAGATTCTTCGACAGGCTATGAATGACATCTCGTGAGTTCTAAGTAATGAGTTGTGAGTTATGAGTTATAAGTTATATCACTAAATTAATAACATAAAAACTGAAACACTGGAGAACTTGAACACTGAAAAAAAATGGTTGTTCTCCGTACTAATTGTGTTAAGCCATGGTATGATTAGCGAGTAACAGCTACCTTGAAAAGTTGCTGTTGCTAGCTACTTTGAGATATCGACTCGTGAGAAAGTAAACTGAAAGGTTACGATTCAACCCCAAAAAATTCAATAAAAAAATCCTCAAGAAAAATTCCTGAGGATTTTTATATTGTTTTATTGATTTCGTTTAAAGAATGAATCTACAAATTCCATTTTATTGAATGCTTGTAAATCATTTATACCTTCTCCGACACCTATATATTTTACAGGGATTTGAAATTGATCTGAAATACCAATCACAACACCACCTTTAGCTGTACCGTCTAATTTTGTAACGGCTAAAGAAGAAACTTCTGTTGCTTGAGTAAATTGCTTTGCTTGCTCGAATGCATTTTGACCAGTTGAACCATCTAAGACCAATAAAACTTCGTGAGGTGCATCTGGAATAACCTTTTGCATTACTCGTTTTATTTTTGATAATTCGTTCATCAAATTAATCTTATTATGTAAACGACCTGCAGTATCTATTAATACCACGTCTGCATTTTGAGCGACAGCTGACTGAATCGTATCAAAAGCTACTGAAGCAGGATCTGACCCCATTGCTTGTTTTACAATTGGAACACCTGCGCGTTCTGACCAAATGACTAATTGATCTACTGCTGCAGCACGAAAAGTATCAGCTGCACCTAACACAACTTTTAATCCTTGTGATTTGAATTGTGATGCTAATTTACCAATTGTAGTTGTTTTCCCAACTCCATTTACTCCAACTACCATAATAACGTAGGGAACATTTTTTTTAGGAATTGAAAAACCATTTGTATCTTCTACATTATTTTCAGAAAGTAAACCTGCAATTTCTTCTCTTAGGATAATATCAAGTTCAGAAGTAGAAACATATTTATCTCGTTCTACACGTTCCTCTATCCTACGAATAATTTTAACAGTTGTTTCTACACCTACATCAGATGAAATTAAAACTTCCTCTAAATCATCTAAGACCTCATCGTCAACTTTTGATTTACCAACAACAGCGCGACTAATTTTATCGAATAAAGAAGTTTTTGATTTCTGTAAACCATCATCTAACTTCTCTTTACTCTCTTTACCTAGTATTTTTTTGAACCAACTCATTAAAAGTTAATTTATCTTAAAAATTTTGTACGAAGATACACAAAATTAAAGGAAATAAAAAAGCCGCCCTAAAACGAGGCAGCTCAATTAACCTTAAATATTTTCTGTAAGGTGATGAATTTCAAATTATTTCGTGAAGAAAGAATTTGCATCATCAGCGTTAACTACTTTTTCAACAAATACGTAAGCTCCAGATTTAGGAGATTTTACCATTTTGATTACTTTGGTCATTTTTTTAGACCCAGTTTGTAGGGTTGCTACCGTTTTCTTTGCCATCGTCTAAAATTTTATTATTTAATCTCCTTGTGAACTGTATACTTCTTTAATACTGGGTTGTATTTTTTCAACTCAATACGATCTGGAGTATTCTTTTTATTTTTCGTAGTGATATAGCGAGACATTCCTGGCATACCACTTTCTTTATGCTCTGTACACTCTAAAATTACTTGTACTCTGTTTCCTTTTTTTGCCATGGTGTCTTAAATTATTTGATTAAACCTTCTTTGCGTGCGCGTTTAACAGCCTCATCAACTCCTAATTTGTTGATTGTTTTTAAACCGTGTGCAGAAACTCTTAACGTAATCCACTCACCAGCTTCTGGCATAAAAAATTTCTTTTTGAACAAATTCACTTCAAAAGTGCGTTTTGTTTTATTATTAGCATGAGAAACATTGTTTCCCACTAATCTTCTCTTACCTGTAATTTGACAAATTTTTGACATCTTATTTTGTATTGTCTTATTTTAAACGGAGTGCAAAGTAACAAATTATATATTACTTATACAACTCTTTAGGTTATTAATTTTACTTTTTTTTCACAATCTCTTTATACAACAACTTTTGAGCGAAGGTATAAGCTAAAATAATTCCCATTATTAACATAGCTATTCTTGCAATTAGGTCGCCATACTTAGTATAAAACGTTAATTTACTATTCATTAGAACTGTGCCGTTCATAGCACCTTGCTCTCCATATGGTAAAGACTTCATTATATCTCCTCGCTGATTAACGAAAGCCGAAATACCTGAATTTGCTGATCTAACAATAGCTCGTCTATTTTCAATAGCTCTTAAATTACCATATAATAGTAATTGTCTATGACCATCGGTAGAGCCCCACCAAGAATCATTGGTCATAGTGAACAAAACATTTGCACCCTCTCTCACATATTCTGTTGTATACTCTCCGTAAATAGATTCGTAACATATAACCGGAGCAACAGTAGCGGTGTTTGTTTTGTTTTTGAAAACAGAACGGTGAGGTTGAACCCCCAACGTTTTTGTTGTGCCGCCAAAGTTAAGCATAAATTCTCCAATAATTGGCATTAAATATTGACGATATGGAAAATTTTCTACTCCGGGCACTAATTTACTCTTATGATAAACTTGAATTGAATCGTTTGAACCTATCTGTAATGCAGAGTTATAAGCGTCGTACCATGTAATTCCATCATTCATTACAGAAGCTGTTTCTGTTGCTAAAGATGATACTGGATAAATTCTTATTAAAGATGCACCTGTAACAAAATGTAAATCTTTTTTAGTTTTTGTTAGCTGCTGAATATCTTGTACGATTAAATCTTTATACAAATTATCAAAAACTAATGCTGATGAACCAGGGACGGCTGTTTCTGGAGCTACAACAAATTGAGTATTGGGTTGAATGTTTTTTAATGTTAATCTTTTTAAATCATCATAGACTTGTAAACCGTCTTTGGTGTACTTATCTTGATAAGGATCTAAGTCTGGTTGTAATACTAGAACATTAAGCGCTTTCCCTTCCTCTTTGTAATTTGCATATATAATATATGATATTCCTATTGGAACGACTATTAATATCGTAGTATATATTCCTAATTTATTAAGGTACTTTATTTCTTTCTTATTAATATAAGCTGTCATATAAAAGAATACAACAATATTAACAATCCAAATCCATAAAGCTCCTCCGAAAGTTCCTGTATATTCGTACCACTGAACCCATTCGTAATAACTAGCAAATCCATTCCCAAGATTAAACCAAGGCCAAGTTAATTCCCAATTTAGAGTAAGCTTATCAAAACAAATCCAAATAGCAGGAAGAAATATTAAACCATACAAATTCCCTGCTCTTTTCTTTACAAAATGATACAATTGAAAAACAATTGACATGAACAGTGAGTTTGCAATAACAGGAATAAGATATGCGCTCCAAGAATTATGCAAATCTCCATTTGCATCTGTTTCTTTTGCATAATGTAACCACCAAATTACGGCTGCATTCCAAATAAAGAACGCTAAAAAAGATAATCCGAATATTTTACGTCCTTTCTTTTTAAATTCTGCTCGTTGAGAAATTTGATGTTCTGCAAGCATTAAAGGAACAAAACCTATAAATAATAACAAAGGAAAACCATGAGAAGGCCAACCTGCTGTTAATAATAATCCTGTTGCGATTGCGTATGCAATGTATTTTTTCATGGAGCAAATTTATGCTTTTTTGATTATCTATGAATGATGATATTTGTTTTGATTAACTTTTAGTTTGTTTTGCAACCCGACTTGAGTGGAACTCTTTTTTATTTTTTTGATAAATAAAAAAAGTGGGAACGGAAGGCGGAATAGTTGCCCTAAAAATTAAATTTACTTTATAATTCTATATGAGTTTCGATGAAATAATTAGGATCTATAGATAAATCTGTTGACTTATTAATAGAGCTATCATTTAACACCTGCCAAGTTGTTGTGGGATATATAACTTTTTTAGACCCTTTTAAACGTAATGGCATTGCAAATCCATCGACAACATTTGTATATTTAAACTCTACATGATTCCCGTTTTGCTTAATTTGTAATGTAGGAATTTTGGTTGTTCGTAAATATTGATTAAAAAATGGTCTAAGGTCAGTTTCAAATGATTTTGCAATAAAATGTTCTACCTCATCAGAAGTAACTGTTTTATGATAAAATTCTTTATTTAATCCTCTAAGCATTTCTTTAAATTTCTGATCATTGTCCATCCAAGTTCTTAGCGTATGTAACATATTGGCACCTTTGTAGTACATATCTCCGCTACCTTCTTGATTTACGCCATATTCTCCAATAATAGGAACATCATTTTGAATTGCTTTTCTTGTTCCTCGAACATATTGATCAGCTGCTTCTTTTCCATAATAAGTATTTGTAAATAATGTTTCGGAATAAGCTGTAAATGCTTCGTGTATCCACATATCAGCAATATCTTTTGATGTTATGTTGTTACCGAACCATTCATGTCCTGATTCATGCACTATAATAAAATCCCATTTTAATCCCCAGCCAGAACCTGATAAATCTCGACCTAAATAACCATTTTTATATCCATTACCGTAAGCTATACCAGATTGATGCTCCATACCTAAATGTGGTGCTTCGATTATCTTATATGAATCCTCATAAAATGGATAAGGGCCAAACCAATCTTCTAAACTTTTTAGCATTAGTTTTGCTTGTTCAAATTGAGATTTAGCTTTGTCTACGTTATAATCTAAAACATAATAATCTAAATCCAGATTTCCTTTTTCACCTTGAAAAGAATCTTTAAAGTTTGTATAATGTCCTATATAGGGTATAATATTATAATTATTAATTGGGTTAACAACTTTCCATTTATAAGAAGTTTTATCTCCTTTCTCTTTTTTAGAAACTAATCGTCCATTACCAACTCCTACTAATTCTTTGGGAACTATAATTTCTAAATCAGCACCATTATCTGGCTCATCTCCTTGGTAATCTTTGTTAGGATACCATGCACTTGCGCCTAAACCTTGTACAGCAACAGACATCCAAGAACGACCTTGTTGGTCTTTTGCAAAAATCCATCCTCCATCCCAAGGAGCTTTCACTGCAACTCTTGGATTACCAGAATAAGAAATCTCTAAACTATTGTTTTTAGGTTTTATTTTACCCTTAGCAGTATTTATAAAGAATACATTGCCTTCACGTTTAAAATCATTGATTGTTTTTCCATTCAAAACAAAAGATTTTACTTGCATTGGTTCTTGTAAGTCTATTTGTAAAAGTTTATCATGTTGTTTTTTGACTTCATCAAATTTTATGATAACATTTCCAGAAATAAACTTATCTTTTTCTATAGGTTCTACACTTACTGAATAATGTGTAACATTCCACCAACTTCTGTATTCATTATTTGTCCCTCGTAAAGAATCTTGACGACTAAATCCTTCTTTATGATTTAATACTTGAGCATTTGTAACAGTAGATAAAAAACCAAGTAATAGTATTATTTTTTTCATATTCATTTTTAAAACCTATCAAAAATAAGATTATAACGAATAAAATCAGCTAAAAAGCTGATTTTATTCGTGAATTGAAAATAATAATTATCTTAATGGTAAAAAAACTAATTATGAATGAACAAACTATTACTTGGCAAGATTTTGAAAAAATTGATATTAGAATAGGTACAATTATAAACGTAAGCGATTTCCCTAAAGCGAAAAAACCTGCTTATATATTAGAGATAGATTTTGGTGAATTAGGAATTAAAAAAAGTTCTGCACAACTAACACATCTATATTCAAAAGAAGATTTAATATATAAACAAATTGTAGCAATCGTAAATTTTCCGAAGAAACAAATTGCAAATTTCATGAGTGAATGTCTAGTTATGGGAGCTTACAATAATAATGATGTAATACTTTTAAATCCAGAAAGAAAAGTTGAAAACGGCAGTAAAATTGGATAATTATGTAATCAATTATATGTCATTGATTACTTATAAAAACTGTCTATTTTATCATGAAACTAAACTATATAATTATTATTTATGTCAACATGTCATTTAATAATAATATGATGTCATTAAAATATACATTGGCACAATGATTGTCTAAAGTAAAATACATCAAATAAAAATGATGCATAATTTAGTTTAAAAAAAGTATAATCA
>DJDD01000153.1 GCA_002430925.1 Flavobacteriales bacterium UBA5933 | reverse complement strand
AATGAAATAAATTAAGAAATCATCATTTATTTTATTGAAAGTTACATTTTTTTGGATTTTCAAATTGTTGTAGAATTCTCTTAATGTAGGTACATCTGCTTTTAGTCTAATAGGCTTTTTTAAAAATAAATCTTTGAAGTCTATTAATTCTAGATTATTTTCTGCTAAAAGGTTATTATCAACGAAGAAATTATATAATTTTTTCAATTGTTCTTCGGATAATTTATTATTAGTATTATCACTCGAGTTCATAACGTCTACCTTTTCTTTTTTTTGACTGCTTTGTTTCGAATGAATATTCGTTACATTATTATTTTGTTCGAAATGATTATTCGTCTGTAAATTATGAAAGGTATTAGAATTATCAATTGTATCAATATTAGTATTATGATTAATTTCTGTATTATTGATTTTTGTTTGTACAGGTTTATGTTTCTTCGAATTAATTTTTCTAATTACTAGTACAATTAAAAGTAAAGAAGTTAAAAATATAACCAACCAAATAATTAAAGTAATATCATCATCATTTGAATTTGCCTTATATCCAAAAATAATACTGTTAATTAAAGTTATGAAGGGAAGAATTAATACTTTGTAATTATTACTTAATTTCTTAATTAAAGCAAAATAAACATATATTATTAATCCTGTTAATAACATGATTTTAATGAAGTCTATTAAAGTATTCATAATTCTAAGTTTAAAGTTGGTAATAAGCTAGAGGCTTCTTTTAATTTTTTGTCTACGATTTTAGCGTAAATCTGAGTTGTGCGAATATCTTTGTGTCCTAAGACTTTCATTACAGTATATAAATCTGCTCCAGCTTCCAATAAAAGTGTAGCAGCTGTATGTCTAGCACAATGAAAAGTAATATGTTTTGTAATTCCTGCTTTCATACACCATCGTAATAGTTCCGTATTAGTAGCTGATCCATAATTTAGATTTACAAAAACTCTCGAATTTCCTATTTTTCTTTCACCTAATAGTTCACGAGCTTGATTATTGATATACATATATTCTAAATCATCTGTTTTTTGTTGAGTGAAAAAGATTCGATGTTCATTATTTTCATCACGTACTTCATTCCAAGTCAATTTATATATATCGCTCCAGCGTAAACCTGTTAAGCAACTAAATAAAAATGCCTTTTTTAGTATACTGTATTTACATTCTGTAGAAGCTAATACTTGTAATTCTTCAGAAGTAAGATATTCTCTTTGTGATTCTTTTTGTTCGAATGATTTTATTTTTAGAAGTTTTGGATTCGTAAGGTAACCTTCTTCGTAAGCTTGTTTAAGTGTTGCTCTAAATCGATTAAAATAACCATATTTAGAACCATGTTTTAATGGCAACCCATGTTTTGTTATTGCATCTACATCCAAAAATCGTTTGAAACCACTCACAGATTCTACAGTTAATTCAGCTAAAGTAATTGATGGATGAAAATATTGATCTAAATATCTTTTTACAGATTTCCAAGTAGCATAATTAGAAAGATATGAGGATCTATTTTCTTTTAAAATTTCGAAGTAATCAAATAATTTAATCTTAGATTTTTCACGATCTACAATACCAAATTTACCTTGCAGGAATTCCGTTTTACGAATTGCTACTATATTTTCGGCTAATTCTATTTTCTCTTTATTTTCTTTCTTTTCACTAGCATTCTTAGGATCAATAATTAAATAGCCTATTTGCTTACTTAAATATTCAAATTCACGGTTATGAATTTCTCTTCCGTTCTCATCTTTCTTCGAACCTTTATAATATTCAATATAAAGACTAATTTTACCAGAGTTTAGTTTCTTTTGTTTCAGACTTATTTTCATAGTGGATAAATTTGAAGATGTAGAATTCTACATCTTTTAAATTCTGTAAATAAAAAGGTGTAGATAAGGTACAAATAAAGTACTAATAACAACTTTTTAACTCATTCCAAATATAAAACAAAAAAACCTAACAAGCACTATATTAAGCACTTATTAGGTTTTCATTGTCCGTTATCACCTCCATTACTTACCGATACAAAACTTACCGAAAATAGTTCCTAAAATATCCTGATCAACATCTATTTCACCAGTAATATGACCTAAATAAGTTAAAGCCTCACGAATGTCCATTGCTAATAAATCACCAGGAAGTCCCATGTCCATTCCTTGTTTTATTTTACCAATTTGCGAAAGCGTATTTTGTAGCGCTTCCAAATGGCGAGAATTCGTAACAATAGTATCGTCCTGATTACTACCTTTTAGTTTTATTTGATGGATTAATTGTTCTTTTAACGCATCAATATTAAACTGGTCTTTAGCAGATATTTCTAAATGAACAACGTCTTTAAACTCATGTTTTATAGCATCAGAAATAACAGATTCATTATTCGTAACATCTATTTTATTAGCAACATTAAACAATATTTTACCACGTCGTTGTAAATCGTCCAATTGTTGTGCAATCTGGTTATCGGCTGTAATATTAGCATCATACAGATAAATAACAATAGAAGCATTATCTATTTTTTCGAAAGTTTTTTCGATCCCGATTCGTTCTATCGTATCACCCGCTTCACGAATTCCAGCTGTATCTATAAAACGGAAACCCACTCCATCTATATATAACGTTTCCTCTATTGTATCTCGCGTTGTTCCTTCAATGTCAGAAACTATTGCTCGTTCTTCATTCAACAAAGCATTTAGTAAAGTCGATTTTCCTGCATTTGGAGCACCAACTATAGCAACAGGAACACCATTTTTTATGACATTACCAAAGGCAAAAGAATCAGCCAAACGTTTCAGAATATTCTGTAATTGATTCAATAAAGCATAAAACTGTGTACGATCTGCAAATTCTACATCTTCTTCAGAAAAGTCTAATTCTAGCTCCATTAAAGCTGCAAAATTGATCATTTGATCTCTCAAATCTTTAATTTGATTAGAGAAACCTCCACGCATTTGCTTGATTGCTATTTCGTGTGATGCTTTAGAATCCGACGAAATAAGATCTGCGACAGCTTCTGCCTGCGTCAAATCCATTTTTCCATTCCAAAACGCACGGAAAGTATATTCTCCAGGATTTGCATTACGAATTCCTATTTTATTCAATAATTCTAATACTTTTTGTTGAATGTAAATGGAACCATGTGTAGAAATCTCTACAACATCTTCTCCTGTATATGAGTGTGGATTTTTGAAAATAGAAAATAAAGCTTCATCAATAATCACATCTCCATCAATTACATATCCTAAATGAATGGTATGAGATTCTGCATCAGTTAACGATTTTGATGAATTAAATTTAGATTGATAAATCTGAGCAACTTTTGTAATTGCTTCTGGTCCAGAAACACGAATTACAGCTATTGCTCCCATTCCATTAGCCGTAGCTAATGCACAAATTGTATCATTATTTAACATTATACAAAGTTACTCGATTTTCATGAAATCAAAATCATCATAAAAATAAAAAAACAAGAAAAATTTTCATCGATTATTAAATTGTCTTACAATTGTTTATACGTTTTTTATTTCTTTACATTTAAAATGATAAAAAAAATGCATAATATTTGTAATTGGATTTACCACATCAAAGTTTTAAAAATCAAAATGAGAAAAATAATTGGATTTTTTTGTCTGTTAATTTCAACAGCTACATTCGCTCAAATAAATAATAATGCGGATTCTATTTTTACACATAAATACACAATTATTTTAGATGCTGGTCATGGAGGAAATGATACAGGTGTAAAAACAGATGAATTTCAAGAAAAAGATATTGTACTAAACATTGCTAATGTAATTAAAGATAATAATCCTTCATCTAATATAAATTTTGTAATGTTACGTAATGGAGACGAACAAATTATTAATACACAACGTGCAAATAAAATAAACGAATTAAAACCAGATTTGGTTCTTTCTCTTCATGTTAATTATAATATAAAAGAAACTGTCGAAGGTACTGAAACACATGTTTCACCAATGAATGCTTTTTATGATAAGGCAAAAGAATTAGCTGAAAAGATTTCAACCAATATTAGTTCTTTGGGATTCAAAAATTTAGGTGTGATTGATACAAATTCAAAAGTTTTAAGAGATTCTAAAACTCCTACTGTTATGATAGAAATTGGTTATTTAACAAATGATGCAGACAGAAAATACCTTACAAATGATAAGAATTATATAAATATAGCTAAACAAATCTATAAAGCATTAGGTTTAAATTAAAGTAAAAGTTTTTTGGGGGCAATGCCTGCGGCCCGCGCTTTATCGCTCCCAATCTTTTTACAATGTAAAAAGGATTTCCGCTACAATCGCTATTGCAAATAGCAAGATATTCGAAAAGAAACAATAACAATCGTTTCATAAAAAATCATAATAGTTAATCTATAAATACTGATAAATCTAGTCTAAAATTCTCTTTAGTTTTTATAAATTTGAGGATATTTATATCAGAAAACTTTTTAGCTTAACAATATATGATTCCTGTAAAACTTACTATAGAAGGTTTATATTCCTATCAAGAAAGACAAACAATCGATTTTTCTTCCCTAACCGAAGCTGGACTTTTTGCCATTTTTGGAAATGTAGGTTCTGGTAAATCTTCTATTTTAGAAGCGATTACATTTGGTTTATATGGTAATTCTGATCGGTTAAACTCTAAAGATACGATCGGATATAACATGATGAATTTAAAATCGAATAAGTTGTACATCGAATTTGAATTTCTAAATCATGAGAATAAGTTATTTAAAATTACACGAGAATATAAACGAAACAGCAAAAATTTTGATAAAATAACCAACTCTGGTGTTGTTTTATATGAAAGTATTAATGATGAATGGATTCCAAAAGAAAGTTCCGACGTTGAACCTATTCTTGGATTAAGTTCAGAAAACTTTCGTCGAACAATTATTATTCCTCAAGGTAAATTTCAGGAATTCATACAACTGAAAGCAACTGAACGTACTCACATGATGAAAGAGATTTTTAATCTTCATCGTTATGATTTACAGGACAAAGTTGCTGCCCTAAACAGTAAAAATCTTACTCAACTAAATCTTCTACAAGGTAAACTTTCTGGTTTTGAAGAAATTTCTGAAGAAAATATCAAAAATACTGAAGATATTTTTCTCCAAGAAAATGAAATTGCTTCTGCTTTACAGAATGAATACAAAACAGTTAATGATAATTTTCAACGTCTTAAAGCATTAAAAAATGATGTTGAAAATTTAAAAATAAAAAAAGAGGAATTTAATCATCTTACTGAACAAAAAATTGAAATTGATAAACAACAAATTCAATTGCAAGAATATGAAACAGTTTATCAAGCTTTTCATCAATTATTGTACGATTTTTCTAAAACTGAAAAAGAAATACAAGTCAATCAATCAAATAATGAAAGTTTAAAAAAGGAACTTATTCTTTTAGAACATGAACTTTCTACATTATCTGAAAAAATTAATGAAATAAAACCTGATTTTGAAAATCTTACTGAAAAAAGACAAGAAGAAAATGATTTACAATTAATTGATGAATGTATTTCTCTTCAAAAATCAATTGATGACAATAAAATTCGAACAGAAAATGGTTTGAAAAAAGTTGAAGAAGTTAAATTAGCTGAAAAAGAAATTGAAAACCAAATAAAACAAACTGAAAATGAAATAAAAGAAATTCAGAAAAATAAAATTAATTCTTCTGAATTAATGGAAGTTGGAAATTGGTTTTCTCAACAACAAAACAACACAAAAGCTTTAGCTAATCAACAGCAAAAAATTGATAAACTAAATGAAAAAATAGAACAGATTTTATCTAAAATTAAAGTACTTGTTCCTGATTTTACTGAAACAAACCAATTCAATACTATCTTAAATAATTTGGATGAAAAAAAGAAACAATTAGAAGCCAATAAAACAAAATTAGAAGTTCAGCAAGAATTATCTCATTTCGCTCATAACTTACATAACGGCGAAGCTTGTCCGCTTTGTGGCGCTTTAGAACATCCACAAATTATTGAGGAAAAAGATGTTTCTGTACATTTAAAAACAATTAATTATGATTTAAAATCTACAAACGATTTATACAACGAATTAAAAACTATTTTCTCTGAAAAAAGTTTTGTTGATGACCAATTAAAAGCTGAATCTGATGAATATAAAATAATTGAAAAAAAATTATCAAATCATTTAAAAACTTTTGTTTGGCAAAATTTTAATCCAAATAATTTCGCTGATTTCGAAGAAAAAAGAAACGCTTCTCTCCTACTCGACAAAACAATTGAAGAAAAAAATAATTCGCTTTCTATTCTTAGAGAAAATTTAGAAAAATCTAAAGTAAACGTAGAGCGTTATTCAAAAAAATTAGAAGAAATTAAAATTGAGGAAATTCAGAAACAAGCACAAATAAAACAAAATGTTTCTCAACTTAAAACTCTTCGTTTTGAGGATTATATCAGTAAAAATTCCACTGAAATCAATAAACAACTTACAGCATTACAGTTAAAAAACTCTAATTTAGAAAAGTCATTCAAGGAGCTAACAGAGAAATTCAACGAATTGAATCCGAAAGTTTTTGCACATAAAAAGTCAATTGAAATTTCAGACCAATTAATTGTAACATTAAATACTGAATTACAAAAATTAAGAGTAAAACTAAAATTAGTTCTTGAAGAACAAAAAATAGCTTCTTTGGAGGATGTAAAAACTATTTTAGCTTTAGAACTTAATGTAACAAACATACGAGCTGAAATACAACAATTTACCATTCATTTTGAGACTTTAAAAAACTCGATTAAAGAATTAGAGTCAAAATTAGAGAATGTCTCTTTTGACAAACAAACGTTTGAAAATGAACAACTAAAATTAGCTGAACTAGAACAACGTTATAAGTTCGCAAATGAAAAAGTTATTGAATTGAAGACTGAAATAGCTCGACTAAAAAAAGCATTCGAAGAAAAGAAAGAACTTTTGCTTGAGTTAGAAAAATTACAAAAACGAGCAGAAAATCTCAAAATCATGCAAAATATGTTTAACAAAGCTGGCTTTGTGCAATATGTTTCGTCAATTTATCTAAAACAATTATGTGAAAATGCCAATGTTCGTTTTCATCGAATGACAAGAAACCAATTGAGTCTTCAAATTAATGAAACGAATGATTTCGAAATAATTGATTATCTAAACGAAGGAAAAAGTAGAAGTGTAAAAACGCTTTCTGGAGGACAAGCTTTTCAGGTTTCACTAAGCCTTGCATTGGCTTTAGCGGAGAGCGTACAGTCGAATGCACAATCAGATAAAAGTTTCTTTTTTATTGACGAAGGTTTTGGTACACAGGATTTAGATTCGGTAAATATTGTTTTCGAAACATTGCTTAGTTTACAAAAAGAAAATAGAATCGTCGGTATTATATCTCATGTCGAAGAACTTAAAGATAGAATTCCAATGTCTTTAGCCATAACAAAAGATGAAGAAAAAGGAAGTTTAATTGAAATTTTAAACTAATTTTTTTGGTAAAGAAATAAATTATCTGAGCGTTCGAGCGGGCTTTCTGTTACAATCTTTTGCAAACACAGACTTTGGCTACGCTCAGCCATCAGTTTGTAAAAGGATTTACAGTCAATCCCTAACGTAAGATAAAAGATTGATAATAGCCAATAATAACAATTTTACAATATTGCTATTATTGGCAATATAAATTATAATGAACACTAATTTTTCAGAAAAACAATTTTATTCTTTATCATCAGGTACTTCTGATGCAGATTTTGCATATTTAAATACAAATATTCCGGATATATTATTATTCTTAGATTTTCTATCTCGAATTAAATTGCTTTCTACTAAAAATTGATTATTTTTCTTATATAATTTTGCCAAAATTGTAGAAGAACTATCTTTATCAAATAAAAATAATATATTATTTTTTTCTTTTAAATTTAATAATTTATATAAAAAATTTCCATCTCCTCCACTAAATCCATAACGAACACCATCTGGATAAATATCAAAAAAATAATAACCAATAGAATCTCTATCATCATAAGGATCATAATAATAAAGCCCTTGCCATTTTTTTATTAAGTTATCAGAATTAATTGAATCTAAATAATCTTTACTATTTCTATTCTCTTCGATAGTTTTGAGTTGAAAATTTTTGCGATAAGATATATATATATATCATATAATTCATTTTTTACTTCTTCTGATGTATTTAAATTTTCAATTATTGTATTTTTTACATCAGCATTACTGTTTTGAGTAATTGATTGTTTATAAAAAAACATTTCTCTTTCTCCATTATTCAATTTTCCATTAAAAACAAATTTATATTTAGCTTTTCCTGTTTCTCCATAGACTATGCTTATAATTACAGAATCATTATTCTTTTTATTTACAAATAATTTTACATCTTCTCCTTCTGTAGATCCCTCAAATATTACGGTATCTTTAATTAGTTTTAAAGTATCATTATTCTCTAATTTTTTTTCTTCAAATAAAGTCATATTTTTCATCTGCTTTCCCTTACAACCAAATACTAATATAAATAACATTAGTAATATTTTAAGATAAAGGTATTTTTTTATAGTCTCCATATTTTTCATTTAAATCTCTTTATTCTTTTGTACATTTTCCCAAATGTCATATCAAAATGTGGATAATCTTTAAATTTTTCCCAATCACCTCCCCATGCTAAACCATATTTTTTTAGCAACTGTAGAAATTTTTCTAGTAACAGATACATCATAATTAGGTTTACCATCTTTAATATCTACAAAACCTATTCCTAAACTATAAAAACTTTCTTTTTCTTTTTCTAATTGCTCTACAATACAAAATTTTCTTGTATTATTATAAACCTTAACTTGAAAAATAGCCAATATTAATACCCTTACAAGATTGCTATTATTGGCTATATAAATTAATTTTTTAGATTACTAAATTTTTTATGTATAACAATACTCTTTCAATTATTTAGATTCTTTTCTAATATCAAATTCATCATTTGGTGGATTTAATAAATAAATTGATTTACCTGATATTAAATATCCTCCATCTTTATCTTGTTTAAGAATATATTCTTGGTCTTGGTCAGATTCTACATATCTTATAATAAATTTATTATCTTCAATAAAACATTTAACAATTGTATCACTTTTCATATCATCTATATCAAAATTTATTTTTACATTAAAATCTGAACCTACATCTAATTCCAAATCAAAAGTATGATTTTCTTGATTTCTAAATACATCATAATAAAAAATATATCTACCAATCCATTTATTATTGGATATTAAGTTATATTTTTTCACATCTCAGGATTTTATTTTTTTATCATTTTGAAATAATATTAAAATACTAAATATAATTCTCATTTTTCTCATGGTTGATCTGTTTCTTTTGGATTTACTTTGATTATTCTTATAGGAATTTGGATTGATTGATCTCTTGCTAAATCTGCTGTTTAGATTTTATTTTATAATCTGAATTATGTTAAGGACATGATTAGTCTGTTTTATTCAATTTATAGCCTATCTTCTTTGGAATCTCTTCAATATCTGAAATCCATTCACTTAAAATAAAGTAATTATCTCCATCCTTTGTTATTACAAATTCTGGATTTAGTTTAGATCCTAAAGTATAACCATATAAATTAGTTTTATGATGTAAAATTAATTTATCACCTAAATCTTCAGGGGTTAGTTCATCTTTAAACCCTATTTGATATCCATCTCCAAAAGCAATAATACTATCTTTACTTACTTTAATATTTAATTCCCATCCCTGTGACTCTAATGCTCCTTTATATTTAAAGTAAGTTGAATAATCTCCTATCCATTTTTGAGATATAGATAATTTTTTTTTATTTTCATTAATAAGTTTTTTATGATTAAAATCTTGAATTAAACTTTCTATGTAATTATCTTTCCATTTATTTTCTTCCATAAGACTTTGATCATCTTTAACGGTATAAAAATTACCTTTTTCCCACTTTCCATCAACCAATATATATGAAATTATTTTATAAGGAATATTTGGAGTATAAGATTGATCTAATTGTGGTGTTCTTTTTAAATAATCTTTTTTTATTAAAAAAATAATTGCATTGAATGTTTTTTTTATTTCAGAAATATTTAAAGAATTTATTTTAGCATATATTTCCTTTAAACAATTAATGTCTCCTTCACATTTTTTCTCTATAATATTAGTATCATAATTTTTTATTAATGGAAATAAGATTACGTCAGCATTTCCTAATTTATTACCATTATTTGGTGAATAAACACATCCA
Source organism: Flavobacteriales bacterium UBA5933 (assembly GCA_002430925.1). GTDB lineage: Bacteria > Bacteroidota > Bacteroidia > Flavobacteriales > Weeksellaceae > Empedobacter. The sequence continues at coordinate 1,515 of DJDD01000153.1, read as the reverse complement.
TTATCTGGAATTCTATAGTGACTATTTCTTATATCTAATTCGTCGCATTTAAGTAATTTATCTAAGATAATTTCATTATTGACTATTGAGTCATTACTAATAATTTTTTTCTTATCTCTATTAAACTGCCCTTCACAAGAATATATACTTATCAAGTACAGAAATATTAAAATATATTTTATTTTCATTATAATTTTTTTAAATAATTTTTTGGTCTATAATAACCAGCCCATCCAGAATGTCCATATAATGCTCCACCTAATCTATTGTATTTAGCTGTTCTTGTACATCCTTTTCCTGCATGACCACCATTAGCTACTTGCTTACTTTCCCCAACAGCTCCACCACTACCAATTGCTTCTAATATAATTACTATATCTTTAGTTTCGTCATAATCATACACAATACCAGTATGTCCATTCCATTCTCCTTTTTTTAAGTATCCCCAAACAAAAACATCTCCCCTTTCAGGTCTAAATTCCTTGTTCCCACTATCTTTTACTAAATCAATATTATTATTTTCAATTACTTTTCTAAATCTCACTTGATTCATCATATCATAGGTAGTCATATAAATTATATTTTTTGTAACCCCAAGCTTATGAAGATATCTACTCACAAATTCAGAACAATCCATTTTTGCCCATCCAGATTCTGTATCTGCTGTTCTATTTTTATCAATTTCTTGCAAATAAGGTCTATGACTATCTGCTATTTCTTTCATTTCTGCTAATACACCTTTAGATAAATTGTTATCTTGTATCTTATTTGAATCCGAAACTATTTTGGAACAGATACCGTAAGATTTAACCTTATGTTTATGCCCTTCATCAAACAAGTCATAAGCTCTTTTTACTAATTCTTTTTTTGTTATACCATTTATACCATCAATATCAACTGATTTGTTTGCATTATAATAAAAAGTTCCTTCTTTATATAATGTAGTATTATCATCACTTCCGTTCATTTTAGAAGGAGAAAAAACAAGTAAGTATAAGTCTGCAAGAGTTAACTTTCCATTTATTTTATTCGTTTTTTTCCAATGCTCTATATATTTCTCAACATAATTTAACTGCTCAATATTATTCATTAAAGCAAGTTTTCTTTTAGAAAGTTTATAATTATAATAATTGCTTAACTCATCAATAGCTACAGGCGTAAATTGAATTAAGCCAACTGCTCCAGAAAAATTTTCAGAAAGATTTAAAATCTCATCTTTTGTTAATCCTCTATATTCTTTTTTATATTTTCCATCTTTTTGCTTTCCTTTAATTTCTTTTAATTCAATCTTTGAAGATGAAAAAGTTCTAGTTGTTTCTACTGCCATTACAGCCATTAAATGATTTGGATCAAAATTTTGTCGTATACTTATCTCCACAACTTTTTTTCTAAATTCACAAGAAACCTTATTTCCCCAAATTAAATCATATTGCTTACAAATACAGCTTGTTTCTTCCTTCTTTTTTTCTCCTTGTCCTACAAAAGCAGGTTTTCTTGTGGTATCAATAGAAAATG
>DJDD01000178.1 GCA_002430925.1 Flavobacteriales bacterium UBA5933 | reverse complement strand
TCAATAAAAATGGCTTGAACATAATTGTTCAAGCCATTTTTATTGATAAATTAATTATAATGTTGTAACATTTACAGTTATTTAACTTTTAATTATTGTTGTGGTAATATTATTTTTTTTCAAAATATTCAATTTTGTGACCTACAAAATAAACAAATATACACATGAGAAAAACAATTTTATCACTTGTATTCCTAGTAGGGATATGTACATCTACATTGGCTCAACAATTAGCAAAAGGAGTTGTTTATGAAGATGTAAACAAAAATAATAAGTTAGACAGCAAAGATAAGCGTCTTCCTAATGTACAAGTTAGTAACGGAAAAGAAGTTGTAATAACAAATCAAAAAGGGGAGTATCAGATTCAAGTAGATAATGAAACAATTTTATTTGTTATAAAACCAAGAAATTATAAAGTTCCAATTAACGAATACAATCAGCCTCAATTTTATTATATACATAAACCAGAAGGTTCTCCTAAATTAGAATACCCAGGATCTGCACCAACGGGTCAATTACCTAAAAGTATCGATTTTGCATTATTATCATCACCAGAAAATGATAAATTTTCAGCATTAATTTTTGGAGATCCTCAGGCATATACAGAAGAAGAAATGCAATATTTTTCTAAAGGAATTGTAGATGAAGTAAAAGGAATAAAAGGAATGGAATTTGGACTTTCTTTAGGAGATTTAGTAGGAAATGATTTAAGTTTGCATCCATCATATATCAAAACAATAGCAAAAGTTGGTTTACCGTGGTATAATCTAATAGGTAATCATGATATGAATTTTGATGTAAAAGATGATAAATATTCAGACGAAACATTCGAAAAGAATTTTGGACCAAGTAATTATTCTTATAATGTAGGAAATACCCATTTTATAATTTTAGATGATATTTTATACCCAGATCCTAGAGGCGGTAAAAGTTATTGGGGAGGTTTTCGTCCAGATCAATTAGAGTTTATAAAAAATGATTTAAAATATGTTCCTAAGGATAAACTAATAGTTCTTGCGTTTCATATACCGCTTAGAGATATTAGAACAGAAGATAAAAAAGAATTATTTAATTTGTTAAAAGATTTTCCTAATACTTTGTCTATGTCTGCTCATACACATTTTCAAGAGCAAATTTTTTATAAAGATGAACAAGATTGGAAACAGGAGAAACCTCATCATGAGTATAATATAGGAACTACTTCTGGTGATTGGTATTCAGGGCCCAAAGATGTAAATGGAATCCCAACTTCTACAATGAGAGATGGAACACCTAAAGGTTATGCATTTTTACATATAGATGGTAACCAATATAAATTTGATTATAAAGTAGCAAAATCTCCTAAAGAGCGTCAAATAGATTTATACCACACGAAAAAAGTAGAAGAAGGAGTAAAAAATAGAGCTTTTTTATATGCAAACTTTTTCATGGGACACAAAGATGATAAAGTAGAATATCGTGTAGATAATGGGGCTTGGAAAGCCATGAAATGGGACGAAACTATAGATTATAATTACATAGAAACTATTATAAAAATAGATAATGCAGAAATTACATCAATAGGTAAGCGTCCATCTATTCCAGAGGTTTCAAAACATATATGGTCAGTTCGTTTACCAAATAAATTAAAAGTAGGTATCCATCAGATTGAAGTTCGTGCAACAGATTTATATGGTAATGTATTTACAGAGAAATCTTCTTTTGAAGTAATAAAATAAAAGTGATTTTTTTAAAAAACACAAAAAAACTGTTTTTCATTTGTATGTTAAGCAGTTTTTTTATTCTAAGTCTCTGTATGATTTATAACAATTATTATTTGGGCAAAACCTTCGGTACACGCTTTTTCGTTCCCAATCTTTTTTTTATTGGTCATTGAACGAATTTCGAAATGCAATGACCAATCAAAAAAAGGATTTCCACTTCAATCGTTTTTGCAGTTTTATCAATGTTGTTTTTTATAAGGAAAAAATATTTAATAATCTTTTCGGATTTAATATTTAATATAAAAATTACCTTTTAGTAATATTTACTTTAATATACCTTAATGATTAGTTAAAATGCTTTGAACTTATAACTTTTAGTTTTGTTAAAATTTTTAACACAGACAAAATTTAAACAAAATTACTATGAAACGATTAAAATTACCACTTATGTTAATAAGTGTATTTTTAAGTTTTTACACACAAGCTCACACTTATTTGAGCAAAGGAGAACTAAAATTTATTAATTTATCCAAAAAGGAAGAAGGACCGATAAAAGGACAGATTATTGACCAAAATGGATTAGGAGTTGCCGATGTAGAAATTGTAATAAAAGGAACGTCTATAAAGACATTTACAGATGGCGATGGTTATTTTGAATTTTTACCTTTTCCATTAAAGAATCCAATACTAGTTGTTAATTCTTCTAGGCATAAATCTTTAGAAGTTGTACCTAAAGATTTCAATAATGTAAAAATCACACTACAAGAAGAAACAAATCAGTTAAATGAAGTAGTTGTTACAGCATTAGGAATCAAAAGAGAGCAAAAAAAATTAGGTTTTGCTCAGCAAAATATAAATGCGGAAGATTTAGCAACAGCAGAAGCGAACAACTGGTCTTCTGGGTTAAAAGGAAAAGTATCAGGTCTTAATATTATTTCGGGAGGAAACGGACCAATAAACTCTCAGCAAATAATTTTAAGAGGAGCAAATTCTTTAGATCCTTCAAAAAATTATGCTTTAATTGTCATAGATGGTGTTCCAATGAATACCGAGATGACTTCTTCTGGAAACGATACAGCTTATATGGGAGATGACTCTCCTATAGATTTTGGTAATGCAATTTCGGATATTAACCAAGCAGACATAGAAAGTGTCACTGTTCTTAAAGGACCATCAGCAGCAGCACTTTACGGAAATAAAGCAGCAAATGGAGCATTAATTATTACAACAAAATCCGGTAAAAAAGGTAAAAAATTAGGCTTAGAATATAAATCTACTGTTGCAATTGATGTAATTAATAATTGGCCAGATTTTCAGTACGAATATGGACAAGGAGCAGGGAAAAGTTTTGATAAAAATGGAAACCCATATTATTCTTATCAAAAATCTGCCGATGGTCCAAATACAGGAAGTACATCATCAGCTTTTGGACCAAAATTCGATGGTCAAATGTTTTATCAATACGATCCAAATACAGAAAAACAAGGAGCAGAAAGAACACTTTGGAGACCATATAAAGATAATAGAAAAGGTTTTTGGCAAACAGGTTTTACTTTTAGTAATGCAGTTACACTTTCTGGAGGTAGTGATAAAGGAAGTATAAGAGCTTCTTTAGGACATCAAAAAAATAGTTGGATTATGCCAAATACAGGCTATGAAAACTACACAGCTTCTATTAATGGAACTTATGAGGTAAGCGATCGTATTAAAGTTTCATCAGTTTTAAATTATACTAGAAAAACAAGTGATAATTTACCTGGAACAGGTTATAATAATGGTTCGATAGCTTATTTTATGATTTTTCAAAATCCTAATGTAGATTTAAATTGGTACAAACCTATTTGGCAAAAAGGATATGATGGAGTTAAAATGCTTCGTCCTTTTAGTTCATATATGGATAATCCATATGCGATAGCCTATGAAGCTGTAAATCCAATGACTAGTAATCAAATAGTAGGTAATGTTAAAGTTGATTTTAAACTGACAGATAAATTAAGTTTAATGTTAAGACCTGCTATAAACACTTATTCACAATTAAGGGAACAAAAACGCCCTTTTGATATGAATCGTACTAGAAATGGTTATTATAAAAGACAAGATGTTACAAAAACAGAAACAAATTTAGATTTCTTATTAACATATAATGATAAATGGGGAGATATTTCATTTACAGCAAATGTTGGAGGAAATAGAAAAAATTATGAGTATAGAAATCTTACAGCATGGGTGGATGGTTTAGCATCTCCAGGAGTTTATAAATTAGCCAATGGTTTAACTTCTCCCTTCGCTCGTACTTATGATTCAAATTTAAAAGAAAATTCGTTATACGGAATGGCTTCTTTAGGATGGAAGGATATGATTTTTGTGGATATTACAAGTCGTAACGATTGGAATTCTTCTGTAGCTTTAAACTATAGTTCATTTTTTTATCCTTCAGTTTCATCAAGTTTTATCTTATCTGATTTATTTAAAATAAAAGGACCAGTAAATTATTTAAAATATCGTTTATCGTTTGCAAAAGTAGGAAATGGAGGTACTCCTGGGAAAACAAATAGATATTATAGTCAAAGCGATTTCTCAGGATCTGCAACATTACCATCAACACTTTATAATCCTAATTTAAAACCAGAATCTACAGAGTCTTGGGAAACAGGTATTGAAGCATTGTTATTTAAGAAAAGGTTAAGTTTAGACTTAACTGTTTATCAACAAAATACCAAAAATCAAATATTCGATCTTCCAAATGATATTTCTACTGGATATTCTTATAGAGTAGTTAATGGGGGAGAAGTTGAAAATAGAGGAATAGAAATAGGAGCATCATATTCACCTATAAAAAGAAAGGGTTTTGAATGGAAATTATCAGGAACTTTTACCAAGAATGAGAATAAGGTAAAATCTTTAGTAGATGGAATTGAAGATGATCAAATGATTATTGGTACAGCAGGAACTGTTTATCAAATATCTAAAGTTGGAGGTTCGTTAACAGCTTTATATGGTGAAAAATTCCAAAGAAATGAAGAAGGTAAAATTATTTATGATGCAAAATCAGGTGTCCCAATAAAAACTGGAAAATTAGAATATGTAGGTGATGCAAATCCAAAATGGAGAGCAGGTTTTACAAGTATGATAAAGTACAATTCTTTCCGTTTCAGTTTTACTTTAGATGGTCAATATGGTGGTATGATATATTCTCAAACTTATCATAAAATGATGGAACAAGGAAAATTAGCAGATTCTTTACCAGGAAGAGAAGATGGGTATATTATAGGAGATGGAGTTGTAAAAAATGCAGATGGTTCATATTCGCCTAATACAACAAAAGTAGATGTAGCAACTTATTATGGAGAATATAATAGACGTGCTAATGTTGAGGCTAATTCATTTAAGGCATCTTATATAAAATTAAGAGATGTAAGTTTTACATTTGATTTTCCTAAAAAAATATTAAATAAAACAGGTTTGGAAGCTTTATCATTAACAGCTTATGGGCGTGACTTATTTATTATTAGTGATTTTCCAATGTACGATCCAGAAACAGCAGCATTAAATGGTAATACTTATGTACCAGGTGTAGAAATGGGACAGATGCCGTCTACTGCAACTTATGGTCTTTCATTAAAAGCTTCTTTATAATATACAATATTTAATTTTTAGAGATGAAAAAAATTACATTCAAAATACTATTTACATTTTCAATAATTTCATTAGTTTCTTCATGTACAAATGATTTTGAGGAAGCAAATAAAAATACTAATTTAATTACAGAAATAAATTCAGGTTCTGTTCTAAATCCAGTAATATATGATCTTGCAGACTATAATGTTTCAAAAAATTATGATATTACTGCTCAGTTAATGCAGGTTCATATCCCTTATCCTAGTAATACATTAGGAGTTCATAGATATAATATTACAACAGGAACAGGTAATTCTACATGGAATAATGCATACAAGAGTTTAGTTAACCTTAATGAAATGTTACGTGTTTCTATACAGGCTAGTGATGTAAATTATGAAGCAATTGCTTTAACTTTAAGAGCTTTAGTTATGTCAAATTTAACAGATATGTTTGGAGATGTACCTTTTTCAGAAGCTGCAAGATCTGAAGATGGAATTATAAAACCAAAATTTGATAAACAAGAGGATATATACACTCAATTGTTAGCAGATTTAGAGAAAGCGAATTCACTTTATGTCTCTACATTAAATTTAAAGTATGGAAAAGATATTCTTTATCCAACAACAGATTCTAAAAATGCTAATCTTAATGTAGATAATTGGAAAAAATTTACAAATTCTCTTAAGATGAGAATCTTATTAAGAATTTCTAATCGTAATACAAATGCTTTTTCAGAAATTAAAAAAATTATTGATAACCCTAAGATTTATCCCATTTTTACAAGTGATACAGAATCTGCGGTTCTACAATTATCTGGTTTAGCACCATATCTATCACCTTGGCCACGAGCTCAAGATTATAGAGATAGTCGTTCATTTACTACTTTTTTTATTGATAAAATGGTAGAAACAAATGATCCTCGTTTACCTGTATTAGTCAATAAAGCTACAGATGAAAAAGGAAATTCTATTGGGTATAAAGGAGTTCCAGCTGCTTATGATGGAAATGATTCTGATTTTAATTATAATGTTTCCTCTCCAAGTTTAACAACAGTAACAGCTCCAATGAAAATACCATTTATGACTTATGCTGAGGTTGAATTTATAAAAGCAGAAATGGCACAAAGAGGTTTTGGAGGAGATGCAAAAACACATTATAATAATGCAGTAAAATCAGCAATTTCTTTTTGGACAGGAATTGCTCCTGAATCTCAATTTTTGGAGCAAGACAAAATAAAATATGATGGGACTTTAGAGAGAATAATAGATCAAAAATATTTTGCTTTATTTTTTACAGATTATCAACAGTGGTATGAATATAGAAGAACAGGTTTTCCAAAGTTACCTAAAACATCATCCATGTTAAATGATGGTAAATTACCTCGTAGATTACTATATCCTGCTGCGGTAGGTAATTATAATCCAGAAGGTTATCAGCAGGCTATACAACAAATGGGAGCAGATGACATTAATACACGTGTTTGGTGGGATATAAACTAAATAGTGTATCGTATAAAAACAAAAAAAAACGATCTATATGAGATCGTTTTTTTTATGTTATAATTAAAGAAGTTTAATTAACAACTTCCATATCTACTTTTAAAGTTCCTGAATCAATAGAACCAATTGAAGAAAATGCAGCTCTACTTAAATCTAATAATCTTGATTTAGTATGTGGGCCTCTATCATTAATTTTTACAACAACAGATTTTCCATTTCTAACATTTGTTACTTTAACTTTAGTTCCAAATGGTAAACTTTTATGAGCAGCAGTGAAATCTGTCTTATCATATGATTCTCCGCTTGATGTTTTTCTACCGTGAAATTTATCAGAATACCAAGAAACTATCCCACTTACTTTACTTCCTGCCTTTTCAACAATTTCTACTAATTTGCTATTATCTGTATTTCTTAGCTTGTTAAATTTATCTAATAAATTAGACGTAATAATTTTACTAGTTTTTATAGATACAGGTAATGGTGTATTTATTGATAATTGAAAATTTTCATTAGCTTTAGTTACTGCTAGCGTTAATGTTATTAAAGTTAACGTGATATATTTTTTAGTCATCATTTGTACAATCTTTCCTTTCCTCAAACACTAAAATATATATTATGAATTACTTAAATGTTAATAATACACTAAAAAACCAATTTATTATAAATTTTAAAACCATAATCCCTTATTATAAAAGGATTAAAAGCTGTTTGTTAAAATAAAGTTAAAAATAATTGAAAATCATAAAAAAATTAAGAATTTTAATCTAATTATGTTTAAAAATTAATTATTTAATTAGTTTTAACTTTAAATTATCAAGCATAGTAGTTGTCATTTTTTCTATAGAATATTTTGGTTCAAACCCCCAATCAGCCTTTGCTTCAATATCTTCTATAGATGATGGCCAAGAGTCTGCAATTGCTTGTCTAAAATCTGGTTCGTAAGCAATTTCAAATTCTGGAATATATTTTTTTATTTCCTCAAATAATTCTTCAGGAGAAAAACTTAAACCACCAAGATTATAAGATTTAAATTCTTTAAGATTATTCTTATCTGTGCTCATTAATTGTATGATAGCTTCTATAGCATCATCCATGTAAAGCATTGGTAAGTTTGTATCTTTTTTTAGAAAACAAGTGTATTTACCTTCTTCCACTGCTTTATAATAAATATCAACAGCATAATCTGTAGTTCCACCTCCTGCTGGGGTTTTCCAAGAAATAAGACCAGGAAAACGGACAGAACGAACATCTACATTATGATTTTGTTGATACCATTTGCACCAATATTCACCTGCAAGTTTAGAAATCCCATAAACTGTTGATGGTGTTTGTACTGGGTTTTGAGGTGTATTTTCTTTTGGAGTATCAGGTCCAAAAACACCAATTGATGAAGGCCAGAAAATTTTATCAATAACTTTGTCTTTTGCTAATTCAAGGAAAGTAAGTAAAGTATCCATGTTTAATTTCCATCCAAACATAGGATTTTTTTCTGCAGTACCTGATAATAGTGCTGCTAAGTGATAAACAGTTTTTACGTTATGTTTAGTGATGACTTCTTTTATTCTATCAGCATCTAAAACATTAATTACTTCATAAATACCATCATATTCAACATCTTTTGGATCTTTGATGTCTGAAATAATTACATTGTTTTTACCATAAATTGTTTTTAATTTTTCTGCTAATTCAGAACCAATTTGTCCTAAGGCACCGGTTATTAAAATCGTATCGGTTTTCATACTAAAAAGTTACTTTTGTTTGTTTGGCCAAAGGTAAAATAATATAAGAAATTACCGCTGTTTTTTAATTAATATTCTTATTAAGATTAGTTGTGTTCAATTTATTGTAAATAAATATCTTAAGTAAAGTTTTTTTCTTTCTTAAATCGTAAATTATTAAAATTAAATCTTCAACAATAAAACCCACCTTTTTCAGAGGGCTGTTAAGTTAATTTTAGTAGATTTGTAACATAGGTCATATTATTTAGACTTATCAACTAAAATAATATCTATTATTAAAATGAAAAAAAATTTTTTTATAGCAGCTTTTGCATGTACTTCTATGTTAGCTATGGCACAAGATGGTTATCATGCAATTAATCCAAATTACATGGATAAAACAGTTCGTCCACAAGATGATTTATATAATTATGTAAATGGAAATTGGATGAAAATCACTGAAATTCCATCGGATAGAGCTAGATGGGGAAGTTTTGACGAGTTAATTGAAAATACTGACAAGGTTACATTAAAATTAGTTCAAGATTTAATCAAAACAAAACATAAACAAGGAACAAGCGAACAAAAAATAGCTGATTTATATGAAGCTTATATTAATTTAGATGCTCGCAATAAGACAGGATTAGCACCTCTTCAAAAATATTTTAATCAAATTGATAAGATTAAAAATTTAAAAGAATTACAAAAATATTTAATAGAAGTTTCTCCAATAGGTGAAAATCCATTTTATGGAGTTTATGTTTATGCAGATCTTAAAAATAGTAAAGAAAATGCAGTTTATTTAAGTAGTATAGATTTAAGTTTAGGAAAAACTTACTACCAAAAAGAAGATGCAAAAAATACAGAAACTTTAGGTAAATTTTCAAGTTTTGTAGATCAATTAATGCCTTTTACAGGATCAAAAACAAGAGATTTAAAAGGTCCTAAGATTGTAGAATTTGAAAAAATGATGTCAAAATACATCAAAACTGTAGAAGAAGATCGTGATCCTAATAAATCATACAATCCAGTTAAATTATCAGAAGTTAAAAAACTAACGAAGAATATCGATATAGAAGGATATGTAAAAGCATTAGGAATAAATCCAGAGACTGTTATTGTAGAAGAATTGGATTATTACAAAAACTTAGATAAAATTTTAACTCAAGAAAACATTCCGTTAATTAAAGAATATCTTCGTTTTAAATTAATTAACTCTTATGCAGGTTATTCAACAACAGAATTAGATAAAATTAATTTTAATTTTTATGGTAAAACTTTATCTGGACAAAAAGAACAACGTGCATTAGAAAAAAGAGGTTTATCTTTTGTGAATGGAACAACAGGAGAATTATTAGGTCAAATTTATGTAAAAGATAATTTTCCACCAGAAGCAAAAGCAAAGGCTGAAGAGTTAATTAGCTATATTTTCAAATCATTTGACAAACATATCAATGAGTTAGAATGGATGTCAACTGATACAAAGAAAAAAGCAATAGATAAACTAAATAAATTTACTGTAAAAATTGGTTATCCAGATAAATGGAAAGATTATTCAGATTTACAAGTAAAATCATTGGCTGATGGAGGTAATTTAATAGATGATGTTATTGAAATTAGTAAATGGCGTACAAAAGAAAATCTAAAAGATTTTGGTAAGGCAGTAGATAAAACTCGTTGGGGAATGTCACCTCAAACTGTTAATGCTTATTTCAATCCAACAAATAATGAAATAGTTTTCCCAGCAGCAATCTTACAACCTCCTTTCTATGATTATAGAGCAGATGCAGCAGTAAATTTCGGAGGAATAGGAGCTGTAATTGGCCATGAAATTTCTCATGGATTCGATGATTCTGGAGCAAAATTCGATGGTGATGGAAACTTGGTAAATTGGTGGACAAAAGAGGATGAAGATAAATTTGCACAAGCTACAAAAGCATTAGCTACGCAATATGATGCTTACGAACCAGTAAAAGGAAGTCATGTAAATGGGACATTCACATCAGGAGAAAATATTGGTGATCTAGGTGGAGCTTCGGTAGCTTTTGATGCTTTGCAAATGTATTTAAAAGACAAAGGAACTTATGCTAATATTGATGGTTTTATACCGCAGCAACGTTTCTTCTTATCTTGGGCTACAATTTGGAGAACGAAAGCAACAAATGAAGCATTAGAGAATCAAGTAAAAACAGATCCTCATTCACCAGGATATTTCCGTTCTTTCGGACCAATTATAAATATCAATGCTTTCCATGATGCTTTCCAAACAAAACCTGGAGATAAGCTATATAAAGCACCAAAAGATCGTATAAAGATTTGGTAAAATGATAGGTAAAATCTTATCTTGGATAAAAAATAAAAAAAGAATTATAAAGATGACTACAGTAGAAGCAATAACAAACGAAAATGCAACATTAATAGATGTTCGCGAACCTTATGAATTAGAAACTGATGGTTTTGTACCAAATGCTATAAACATTCCTTTGGGAGATGTTCCTACAAGAGTAGAAGAAATTAAAGCAATGTCAAAACCAGTTGTTGTTTTTTGTAGAAGTGGTAACCGTTCTGGTTCTGCAGCTCAATTTTTACAAGCAAATGGTTTAGAAGAAGTTTTTAATGGAGGAGGTTACCAAGATGTTTTAGACATTTTAGGTCAATAATTTCATTGAAAGAAAAACATAAAAAAGAGGCTGTC
>DJDD01000078.1:22079-22792 GCA_002430925.1 Flavobacteriales bacterium UBA5933 | reverse complement strand
TAAAAAAACAGCTAAAAAAGACAAAGACGCTGAATAATTAAATCGATGAATACACGTAAAGAACAATTAAAAGCTTTTGAAAAATTGCTTGATATAATGGATGAATTACGTGAAAAATGTCCTTGGGATCGTAAACAAACTATGGATACTTTACGTACTTTATCTATAGAAGAAATTTACGAACTATCGGATGCTATTATCGAAAATGATTCAGAAGAAATAAAAAAAGAACTAGGTGATGTATTTCTTCACCTAGTTTTTTATTCTAAAATAGCATCTGAACAAAATCAATTTGATATTGCCGACGTACTAAACAGTATAAATGAAAAATTGATTCGAAGACATCCTCACATTTATTCCAATACAAAAGCAACTACCGAAGAAGAAGTCAAAAAAAACTGGGAGCAAATAAAATTGAACGAAGGAAATTCATCAGTTCTATCAGGAGTTCCTACCTCTTTACCTGCTATGGTTAAAGCATATAGGATTCAAGACAAAGTAAAAGGAGTTGGTTTTGAATTTGAAAACAAAGAGCAAGTTTTTGACAAAATACAAGAAGAAATTGAAGAATTTAAAAATGAAAAAAATCCAATTGACAGAGAAATGGAATTTGGTGATATTTTATTTTCTTTAATCAATTATGGACGATTTGTTGGAATTAATTCCGAAGATGCTTTAGAGCGTTCTAATAAAAAATTTATTAATAGATTTAA
>DJDD01000078.1:0-22009 GCA_002430925.1 Flavobacteriales bacterium UBA5933 | reverse complement strand
ATAGATTTAAAAAATTAGAATTAATTGTGCAACAAAACAATCAAAACATAAACGATTTAACAATTTCTGAGCTTAATTCACTTTGGAAAAAAGCAAAAAACACATAGTGTAAAAAAAACACTGTAATTTATATTTTTTCACTAAACCCACTAAAATAAAAGAGAAAACAGCAATTATAAGAAACTCCTATAAACACCAATTAAACAAAGTATCACATTTTAAATAATTATCGTGAAAAACCGACATATATTTGTAGTGGTTATAGCGAGCGATAGCTTGTAATAATGGAAGGAAGTTTGTTTACTCAGTAAACAGTTTTCTCATTTTTTTGTGGTTTTGATGAAAAGGTGACTTAAAGTCGCCTTTTTATATTTTATACAACTCCTACTATCCCACAAATCTTATACTGCTAAATTACAATGATTTTTTTATTAAATTTGTAAGATGCAGTTTCAATTAAATTCAGAATTTCAACCAACAGGTGATCAGCCAAAAGCAATCCAAGAATTATCTAGTGGTATTTCACATAATGACAGATACCAAACCTTATTAGGTGTTACTGGATCTGGTAAAACCTTCACAATAGCAAATGTTATAAATGAAGTACAAAGACCAACTCTTGTTTTAGCCCATAACAAAACGTTGGCTGCGCAATTATTTATGGAATTTAAAGAATTTTTCCCTAATAATGCGGTAGAATATTTTGTTTCTTACTATGATTACTATCAACCAGAAGCATATATACCATCATCTGGTACATATATAGAAAAAGATTTATCTATTAATGAAGAAATTGAAAAACTACGTTTAAGCACAACTTCTTCTCTCCTTTCAGGACGAAGAGACATTTTAGTTGTTGCATCGGTATCTTGCTTATATGGTATTGGAAATCCAAACGAATTTCATAAAAATGTAATTCAAATAGAAATTGGTCAAATCATTTCTAGAACAGCTTTCTTACAAAAATTAGTACAAGCGCTTTATTCAAGAACAGAAGGGCTTTTTCAGCGAGGAAATTTCAGAATAAAAGGAGATACATTAGATATTTTCCCTGCTTATGCCGATGATGGAATACGTGTTAATTTTTTTGGAGATGAAATAGAAGAAATATCTGTTTTTAATGTTGAAACAGGAAAAACAACCTCTAAATTAGATAAAATCAATATTTACCCTGCAAATCTTTTTGTTACATCAAAAGACACTTTAAATGGTGCTATAGAAAACATTCAATTAGACTTGGGTAAACAGGTTGAATATTACAAAGAAATTGGAAAACATCTTGAAGCAAAACGCTTACAAGAACGTACTGAGTTTGATTTGGAAATGATTAAAGAATTAGGATATTGTTCTGGTATCGAAAATTATTCAAGATATTTAGATGGACGAGAGCCAGGAACAAGACCATTCTGTTTGTTAGATTATTTTCCAGAAGATTATTTAATGGTAATTGATGAATCTCATGTTACAGTTTCTCAAGTTCATGCCATGTACGGAGGGGATAGATCACGTAAAGAAAATTTAGTTGAATATGGATTTAGACTTCCTGCTGCAATGGATAATCGTCCTTTAAAATTTGAAGAATTTGAAGGTTTACAAAATCAAGTTATTTACGTTTCTGCAACGCCAGCTAACTATGAGTTAGAAAAATCTGAAGGTGTTGTGGTAGAACAAGTCATTCGTCCTACAGGATTATTAGATCCTATTATCGAGATTCGTCCAACACAAAATCAAGTTGATGATTTAATGGATGAAATCAATAAACGAGTAGAATTAGACGAAAGAGTTTTAGTTACAACTTTAACTAAACGAATGGCAGAAGAATTAACTAAATATCTTACTAAATATGGTATTCGCTGTCGTTATATTCATTCTGATGTTGATACATTAGAACGTGTACAAATTATGGCTGATTTACGAACAGGATTATTTGATGTTTTAGTCGGTGTAAATTTATTGAGAGAAGGTTTAGATTTACCTGAAGTTTCTTTAGTTGCTATTCTAGATGCAGATAAAGAAGGTTTTTTAAGAAGCCACAGATCTCTAACACAAACTGTTGGTCGTGCTGCAAGAAATGTAAATGGTTTAGCAATTATGTATGCTGATAAAATTACAGATAGCATGCAACTGACGATTGATGAAACAAACCGTCGTCGAGAAATACAAATGCAGTATAATAAAGACAATAATAAAACTCCACAAGCTTTAAATAAAAAAATAACAAAACTAAGTTTAGCTGCTGCTGATTTTGAAGAAAATCCATACGAACAAAAACATTTAATTCAGCAAGCTGCAGAAATTAATGAAAATTATTCTACCGCAGATAAAGAAAAATTAATTGATAAATTACAAAAAGAAATGGAGAAAGCTGCTAAGAACTTAGACTTCATAAAAGCTGCGGAACTTAGAGATCAAATTAATCTTCTTTCTGAAAAGAAATAAGATAAAAGCAAAAAAACAACTCTAGTAAAACCATAGAGATTATTTGCTTTTTTAAAAATATTTTCGTTGATATATATTATTTTTTTTAAATTTGTTCGACAAAACTCTGTTTAAAAAGAGAAAAATAGAAAATAAATCGGTTATGCAAAGAGTATATTTAGATAACGCAGCAACAACTGCAATTCGTCCTGAAGTAGTTGACGAAATGGCAAACGTAATGAAAAATGTTTTTGGAAATCCTTCATCTACTCATGTATTTGGACGTGAAGCTAAGGCACTTATCGAGCTTGCGAGGAAGAATATCTCTCAACGATTAAATGTTTCTCCAGCAGAAATTTACTTTACTTCATGTGGAACAGAATCAAATAATACAATTATTCGCTCTTGTGTAAATGATTTAGATGTCACTCGAATAATCACAAGTAATTTAGAGCATAAATGTGTTTATGAAGCTATAAAAGATGTTGAAAGTCGTGGAAAAGTTGAAGTTATCCGATTAAACATTTTTCAAAATGGAGAAATTGATTACAATCAACTTGAAGAATTATTGAAAGATCATTCTCAAAAAACCTTAGTTTCATTAATGCATGCAAATAATGAGATAGGAAATATTACTGATGTAAAACGTATTTCTAAATTATGTCAAGAAAATAATACTCTTTTTCATACAGATACTGTACAAACGGTAGGGCATTATGATTTAGATTTTCAAGACTTAGGAATGGATTTTGCTTCATGTTCTGCTCACAAAATACATGGCCCTAAAGGTGCAGGATTTCTTTTTGCAAAAAAATCTTCTCACATAAAGCCATTAATTGCTGGTGGAGGACAAGAAAGAGGAATGCGTTCTGGAACTGAAAATGTTTACGGTATTGTAGGTCTATCTAAAGCTTTTGATTTAGCTATTGATGAATTAGACCAACATATTCAACATATCAAACAAATCAAACAATATACAATAAATCAATTACAAGAAGCTATTCCTGGAGTTGAATTCAATGGTTTATCTGGTGATTTAGATAAAAGTTTATATGCTTTACTAAGCATTCGTTTACCATTTCATGATGCTTTGATTGGTTTTGAATTAGAATTAGCTGGAATTGCAGTTTCTCAAGGTAGTGCCTGTAGTTCAGGTGCTGCAAAAGTTTCTGGAGTTATCTCAACAATATGCAGTGCTGAAGAAATTGAAAGAATAACTCCGTTACGTGTTTCTTTTTCGCATGAAACTACTAAAGAAGAGATTGATATTCTTATTGGTACGTTGAAAAAAATTGCTGAGAAAAATTTATTACAAAAAGCTTAATGACTGAATTTAATCAGCTTGATGTAATTATTCTAATTGCATTGGCTTTTGGTGTTATTAATGGTTTTTTTAAAGGTTTTATTTCGCAATTAATTGGTTTATTTGGTTTTTTCATATCCATATGGATTAGTTTCAAATTTTATTCGATTGTACAAGAATTTATAGAAAAAAATAATCTAGTTAGCGCGAGTTTAACTTCTATAATTGCATTATTATTGACTTTTGCTATTGCCTATTTTACAATAAAATTTGTTTCAAGCCTTACTCAAAAATTCATAAGTGCAATTGGTTTAGGTTTTTTAAATAGAATCGGCGGCGCAATAATGGGATTTATATTATACACACTTATATGTTCTAGTATATTGTATTATATCGACCCTATTTTAGAAATAGGTTTTAAAAACGTAAAACAAGAAAGTAAAGTCTTGCCATTTTTAACAAAAAGCTCTGGGATGATAAAAAGTTTATTTTTTGAAACCAAAGAAAACTTTAGTAAAGAAGATTCAGAAAAATCTATTTAAAATAACAATACAAAGTGGAGCAAACAATAAAAGCTCCACTTTTTTTTAATCATTTAATTTGGGCGATTACAGGCTTTCTGCTTTATCTCTTTTTATCGCTAAATCGCTCTAAAAAAAGGATACCGCTGCCAATCCTTATCGCATTTTACTTTTTTATTTCTATTTTTAGCATTAGTGATTGTAGTGGAAATCCTTTTTGCGAAGTGCCAAAACGTAGCAAAAAGATTGCAACAAAAAGCACGACCTGAAAGGGAATTCCCAAAAAATAACAAATAATATTCCTATATTTTTTTTCAAATAAAACTAACAAACGACATCTATTGTCGTAAAAAATCATTTCTTTGTTTTAAAATTATTTAATCATGAGTATTTCAATTATTCTTACAGCTGTATTATTTTTTATTATCGGAGCAATCATTAGTTTTTTGTATTCAAAATCAAAAGCTAATTCTATGATTATTGGTAATGAAATAAAATTTCAGGAATTACAAAAACAGTATGATGTACTAAAAAATGAATATTTGGAAGTGAAAGATGATGCTAATTTTAATCTTGACCAATGGCAAAAAGAACGAGAAAAAAATACTGAATTAAGTGTTCGTCATCAAGAAACAATAAAAGCTATGGATGAACAAAAATCGTTCATGCTAAAAACAAATGAGCATTTAAAAGAGCAGTTTGAAGCTTTATCATCGCAAGTTTTGAAAAATAATAACGAACAATTTCTTGATTTAGCAAAAACAACATTAGATAAACATTTTTCTGATTCTAAAAACGATTTGGATAAACGTCAGCAAGCCATCGATTCGTTAATAAAACCGTTGAATGATAGTTTAAATAAATTTGATGGAAAAATATCTGAAATAGAAAAAATAAGAGAAGGAGCTTATTCAGAAATTAAAGTTTATTTGGATGCAATGCGAGGAACAACAGATAAACTACAAAAAGAAACCAACACATTAGTTTCTGCACTAAAAACATCTCACACACGCGGGAAATATGGAGAAATTGGTTTACGCAGAGTTGTAGAATTTTCTGGAATGTCTTCTTTTTGTGATTTTGAAGAGCAAACTTCTGTACAATCTGACAATGGTTTACTTCGCCCAGATTTAATTGTAAATCTTCCTGGAAATAGAAAAGTAATTGTTGATTCTAAAGTTCCACTAAACCAATATATGCTTGCTTTTGAAACAGAAGATGAGGAGATAAGAAAACACCATATCAATATGCATGCAAAAGCTGTGAGAGAACACTTAAAAAATTTAAGTTCTAAAGCATATTGGAACCAATACAAAGATGCACCCGATTATGTTGTGATGTATTTGCAAATAGAAAGTTCATTTGGTGCAGCTTTGGAAATTGATAGAACGTTGATAGAAGATGCATTGAATAATAGAATAATTATTGCTACACCAACTACATTAATTACGATGTTGAGAACAATTGCATTTAGTTGGCAACAATTAAATGTTGCAGAAAACATTTATCAAATGCGCGATGCAGGAATAGAATTATATAATAGAGTAAATGTTCTTATACAGCATTTTGCTTCTGTAGGACATAATCTTAATCAAGCTACACAAAGCTACAACAAAGCGATTGGATCATTAGAAAATAGATTTATTCCGCAAGTAAAAAAGCTAAAAGAAATTGGAGGAAGCTTGATGGAAAAAGAAATTTCTGAAACAAAACCAATCGATACAATGATTCGTTCAATAAATAATTCAAATATTGAATAATCATTCTATATTTGTACTAGATTTAGAAAAAATGAAAATAAACCTATTCGCACTATATATACTATGTTCTTCATCATTATTTGCACAAGTAAATTTTGAAGAAAAATCTGTGCAAGTAAAACCAAATCTGGAGTTAAATAAAATATATAATTACTCTTTCACGGATCAAAATTTTTCTATTTCTGTAAATGATACTTTATCAAAAGTTGTTAATAATTCTTATAAATCAATCGAATTGATTGATAAAAACAGCTTTGCAAATAAATTTGAATTTATAAATGGTAAAAATGTATCGAATGATCCTGATGAATTTTACCGCGATTTTATTAACAATACTGCAGGAATAAAATATCAATATACAACTAATCCTTCTGGAGAATTTTTAGAACTATTAAATACTACAGATGTAGAAAATCAATTACTAAAAATAACTGATAAATTAGCGAAACAGAAAAAAAAATCTGAAGATTATAAAGCAAACATCAAACATATAGAGGAAATGGTACAATCAAAAACATATGTTCCTTATATTTTTGAGCAAGAGATTCAAGTTTTTAACTTTTTCAATGGACAATATTTTAGATTAGGAGAAAACTACGAAGGAAAATCTATGCAGGATAACATTTTTGGTTTCCCTATTTCTTCTACAACAAATACCTATTTAAAAGATATTGATACAAATAATGAAACATATACTGTTATCTCTGATCAAAATCTAAGTAAAGAAGATTTTGAAAAACTATGGGAAGAAATGGCTTATTATATGTTACATGATGCAAAACTGAATCTTTCGCAAGAACAAGTAAAAAATGAAATAAAAAAATATTCTGAAACGATTGAGTTAAAAGTTAAGTATGAAAATACTTATGATTTCAACTCTATTTTATTAAAATCAAATTATCTTTTCAGTTTAAATATAGGTTCTAAAAAAACAGTAAACCAATTAACAATAAAATTATTAAATGATTAAAAATCTATTTTTTCATTAAATTAAGCCTATATTTGATATAAATTACTTTATTTTTGACTTAATTTGATACTTTTATTAGATGAAATTTAAATTTACATATTACCTTTTTTTCATTTTATTTTCAATTAAATTATATGCACAAACTACGACTTCGGATAGCATAAATGATCAAAAAAAGAATGACTCTATTTTTATTAATGATCAAAAAGATAGTGTTATTTTTCCTAAAACATATTGGAATGTAAG
The DNA here is from genome assembly GCA_002430925.1 of Flavobacteriales bacterium UBA5933. Classification (GTDB taxonomy): domain Bacteria; phylum Bacteroidota; class Bacteroidia; order Flavobacteriales; family Weeksellaceae; genus Empedobacter. The sequence continues at coordinate 14,791 of DJDD01000078.1, read as the reverse complement.
TGATAAAAAGAAATACAATGTATCTACAAAAGAAATCAAAATAAATGATGATAGTATTACAAGTGAAGAAAAGTATACTTACAATTTATATATAGAAGTTGAAAATATTACAGAAAATGAAATTGTAATAAAATGGACTTATAGAAATGTAAATTCAGACTCAAAATCATTTTATAAAAATCCTTTTTCACTAGCAAATGATGTTTCAATTTCATTTAAAATTGATCAAGATGGACGATTTTTAGATTATACAAATGTTGACCAAACCATAAAAGAGTTAAAAATTTCTTCTGAAAGTTTAGAAAATAAATTTTTAGATAAACCAGAAACAATTGCCTTTATTAAAAAAAATGTGGAATTATATTCTAACAAAGAAAATGTAATAAAGCTTTTTGATAAAGATATTCACCAATTTCATATTTTCTTTGGTAAAAGTAAATTTACATTAGACGGTAAAGCTTACGTTTACCAATCGTATATGGATAATTTATTTAGTACGTCTCCTACTCCAGCGACTACATCATTAAAATTAAATGAAATAAGTTCTTCTAATACAAATTACATCATGGAAAGTATGCAAGAAGCAGATAAAGATTGGTTGGCAAATTCTTGGTTTACTTATTTAAAAGATTTAGCTACAAAACTAGGAACAGAACAACCTTCTGAAAATAGATTGAAAGACGATATAAAATACTATATAAAAACTACATCTAGAATCAAAGATAATGGTTGGATATCTTATAGTATTGAAACAAAAAAAGTTAAATTCCAAGATACAGATTATACGTTAGAACGTCGATTTGAATTAGTTGATTAAGTTTAAATACAGAAATTTAAGAATCAATTATTCATCATAAAAACTTAGCAATTCAAGATTATTTTTCATAATTTTGCAATCATTTTATATAAATTATATTCACAATGCAATTGTCTGAACAAGAAATTATTCGTAGAGAAAAACTACAACAATTAAGAGACCTAGGTGTTGAGCCTTACCCTGCCGAAGAATTCGTAGTAACTTCTAATTCTAAAGAAATAAAGGATAAGTACGAAGAAGGAAAGGTTGTTAAACTTGCCGGACGATTGATGAGTGTTCGTGTAATGGGAAAAGCTTCTTTCGCTGAATTACAAGATAGCGAAGGTCGTGTACAAATTTACATTTCTAGAGATGATATTTCTTCTAGTGAAGAAGGAATTGAATACAATACAATATTCAAAAAATTAATGGATATTGGTGACTTTATAGGAATAGAAGGTTACCAATTTAAAACAAAAGTTGGAGAGATTTCTGTACATGTTACAAATCTAAAAATGTTATCTAAAACATTACGTCCTTTACCAATTGTAAAAACAGATGATGAAGGAAATGTATTTGACGCATTTACAGATCCAGAATTACGTTACCGTATGCGTTATGTAGATTTAGTTGTAAATCCACATGTAAAAGAAATCTTCTTAAAACGCACACGTTTGTTTACTGCAATGCGTAATTTCTTTAACGACCGTGGATACATGGAAGTAGAAACTCCTGTTTTACAATCTATCCCTGGTGGTGCTGCAGCTCGTCCATTCATTACACATCATAATTCATTAGATATTCCTCTTTACATGCGTATTGCAAACGAGTTATATCTTAAAAGATTAATCGTTGGAGGATTTGAAGGAGTTTATGAGTTTTCTAAAAACTTCCGTAACGAAGGAATGGACCGTACACACAATCCAGAATTTACAGCAATGGAAATTTATGTGGCTTACAAAGACTACAACTGGATGATGGACTTTACAGAACAATTATTAGAACATTGTGCTATTGCTGTTAATGGAACTTCTAAAGCTACTTTCGGTGAACACGAAATAGATTTCAAAGCACCATACAAGCGTGTTACAATGCGCCAAGCTATTATTGATTTCACTGGATTTGATATCGAAGGTAAATCTGAAGCAGAATTATTTGAAGCTGCTAAAGGAATGGGAATTGAGGTTGATGAAACAATGGGAAAAGGAAAATTAATTGATGAAATTTTTGGGGAAAAATGCGAAGGTAACTACATTCAACCAACATTCATTACTGATTATCCAAAAGAAATGTCTCCATTAACAAAACAACACAGAGATAATCCTAATTTAACTGAACGTTTCGAATTAATGGTTTGTGGTAAAGAAATTGCCAATTCTTATTCTGAGTTAAATGATCCAATTGATCAACGTGAGCGTTTCGAAGATCAATTAAAATTATCTGCAAAAGGAGATGATGAAGCTGGAGAATTTATTGATGAAGATTTCTTACGTGCTTTAGAATTTGGTATGCCACCAACTGGAGGTTTAGGAATTGGAATGGACAGATTAATTATGTTCTTAACAAATAATCCTTCTATACAAGAAGTTTTATTCTTCCCTCAAATGCGTCCAGAAAAAGCTGCTCCTGCTTATGAATTAACAGAAGAAGAAATAAAAATTATAGACATTTTAAAATCAACTGAAAATATTGATTTGAATGAATTAAAATCTCAAGGTGGATTAAGCGGTAAAAAATGGGATAAATCCATGAAAAACTTAGCTAAATATAATTTAACTAAAGTTACTGTTGATGGTGATTCTAAAACAGTATCATACTTAGGAGAATAATATTCTTAAAATATATTTTAAAAGCTCAACAAAATTGTTGAGCTTTTTTTTATGTTTTTTTATTACTACAACTTAAAGTCTACTGGAAGTAAATCTGCTCTTACAATTAAATTATACTGTCCACTTGGTAAATCTAAAGTAAATTCACCTTGATTGTTTGTATTTGATTTTATTCTAGAACCATCAACATAGACTATTGCTTGGGCAATTGGTTTTGAATTTTCATCTTTCACATCACCTTTTACTATATTTTGACTAGATAATTGATTACATTGAATCAATAGAAGTAGTATAAATGTAGATTTTATATTCATAGTTTTAGATTATTTCATACTATTATTGTTATAATTTTCTATAAGTCAGCAATTATATAAATATATGAAAATTAAATAAATGCGGCAGGGATAGAAATGATATCCTTTTATAACTAAAAACGTAGATTTTCGAAGTTTTTAGTTATAAAAGATAAAATGTATAGCCCGTTCGTCCGCCCAAAATATAAAATAGATAAAAAAATAGCTCAACCTGATAAGATTGAGCTATGATTTTATGATGTAAAAAAAATTAAGAATGCTGAAAATTAGTAATTATTTCTACTGCTTTTTGTTTTGCTGTTTCTAGGTCATCATTCAAAAGAATAATATCAAATTCTTTTGCTTTTTCCATTTCAATTTCAGCCTTGTCTATTCTTTGTTTCAGTTTATCTTCACTTTCTGTGTTACGAGAAATTAAACGATGTTTTAGAATTTCTAAAGATGGAGGATTAACGAAAACCGTTAAACATTCATCTCCATATATTTTTTTTATGTTTAAAGCTCCAATAACATCAATATCAAAAACAACTGAGTTTCCTTCAGAAATAATTCTATCCACTTCGGATTTTAATGTTCCGTAAAAATTATCACGGTAAACTTCCTCATGTTCTACAAATTCATCATTTGCAATTTTAGTTTTAAATTCTTCTGGGTTTAAAAAATAATAATCTTTCCCATGTTCTTCACCTTCTCTCTTTTCTCTAGTTGTACATGAAATAGAAAATTTAAGATCATTTAAATTTTCTAGAGCATGACGAACTAATGTAGTTTTACCCGCACCAGATGGAGCTGAAAAGACGATTAATTTTCCTTTTTTCATTATAAAACGTTTAATGATTGTTCTTTTATTTTTTCTAATTCGTCTTTCATTTGAACGACAATCTTTTGCATTTCTGAGTGATTAGATTTAGAACCTAACGTATTTATTTCTCTTCCTATTTCTTGAGAAATAAATCCTAATTTTTTACCATTTGATTCTGTTGATTCTAATTCTTTTAGAAAATATTCGCAATGATTTTTAAGACGAACTTTTTCTTCCGTAATATCTAGTTTTTCTAAATAGAAGATTAATTCTTGTTCAAAACGATTTTGATCTACATCTATTTTTTGTTCTTCCATACGTTTTGCAAAACGATCTTTAATCGTTTCTATTCTTACTTTTTCGAATGGAGTAACTTCTGTTAATAATTGAAGTATATTATTTAAATTTAATCTCAAATATTTCTCAAGAACTGCACCTTCATCAGCTCTAAATTTATTTAAAGCATCTGCAGCTTCTAAGATGGTTGTACGAATTTGGTTCCATTCATCTTCATTCAATTCATCTTGAGAATATGATATTACATCTGGCATACGCATAACAACTGGTAAAACTTCTGCATCAGTAATATTTGGAGTTATTTCTTGAAAATCTTTAATATATTTTTTAATTAAATCGGCATTGAGACTTTGATTACGAGCTGCAGGATTCAACTCTACCATCATAGAAAAATCAACTTTCCCTCTTTGTACTTTTTCTGAAAGTAAATTTCTTATTTCTAATTCTTTTTCTCGGTAAAAAGAAGGAATTCTTGTGTTTAAATCAAATGTTTTACTGTTAAGAGAACGTAATTCTATAGTAATTTTTTTTTCTGGTAATTCTAAAATAGATTTACCATAACCTGTCATAGATGTTATCATAATTGGATAATTATGCAAGCAAAAATACAATAATTTAATGTAAGTTAAAGGCTTTGATTTACTATAATATTCATAAAGTTTAACATTTCCCTAAATATTATCATATCTAAAATCAATTATTTTAGCATAAATCAAAATAATAAAAAAAATGACGAATCAAGAATTATATAAAGAAATAGAAGAAAAAGGACTAAGCTTACCATCTACAATGGGAATCTTTCCTTCTACACCTGATTTTATTTTCAATGAAGAGTTGATTAAAAATCATTTACAAAAAAATAGTTATTTTGAACTTAATCATTTCGAAATTATTGATGACAATAAAACTTCAGATGAAGTCATTAAGCAACAATATAAAATTAATGTAACTTACTTAAACGAAGATTACACCATTAATTTATATGTTGTAGATATTAAAGCAAATGATTATTCTGAATTTGGTTTGGGGAATTTAATCTCTGAGAATGAACTTGATTTAGCCATGCAACAAAATTACTATCTAGAAGCTGATATGTATTTTGGAAATGATGCTTTGGATAGTTTTCATTTACAGCTAAAAGTTTTACAAGCAATTGTAGAAAATCCTTCTATTGTAATTGATTTTATGCCGTTTCGATTACTATCAGGAAAATGGGCAAAACTAACAGCAGAATCAGAAGTTCCTCCTGCTCCTAGTTATTTGTATACAATTCATGGAGTTTATGATGAAGTCGATGGAGAAAAAGTTTATTGGTTACACACTCATGGTTTACACAGATGTGGTTCTGTTGAACTAGAAATGTTAAATATAAAAAATGGTATAGAACAGTTAAACTCAGCATTAGATATGATTGTCAATGCATTTATAAAAGCAGATTATAGATCACCAGAAAATCAAGAATTCAATATTGGATATGATGGTTTAGATATTACATTTTGTTGGAAAAGATGGGAAGATGTTGTAAAAAATTATCCAACGAATATTCCTGGAGGATATAATGACAGACAGCCAGAGAATGAGAATTATGAACCTTCAGGTGTTTTACTTGCCGTACAAGAAGGAATTACTGTTTCTCCTGAAATTTATGCCTCTACTATTGCCGACAACCCTATATTCTTTATAAGTGATCAAGAAACCGAAAGAATGTCTGCTATGGCTTATCAAAGATTTAACGATTATAAAAAAGTGTTTAAAAAGTATTTTAATCCAGAAGCAGAAGATGAAAACTATTGGCGATTCTTGGTAAAATTAGGATTTGATGTGGATCACGAAATGAAAAAAGAACACATTTGGTTTGATGTCTACAACATCACTGATAATAATGAGATTGTAGCTGTTTGTTTAAATAGACCATATGCTGTTGAGGGACTAAATGAAGGAGATGAAGGTATTTATCCTCAAGAAATGATTACCGATTGGTTGATTTACACACCAACGAATACTATAAATCCTGATAATATTTATTCAATTGAATAAATATAAAAGTTGTTTAAACTTTTTAAAATTATATTTTTTCTTGGGCAATCCCTTCGGGTCGTGCTTTTTCGCTATATCTTTTTAGATTGGTCATTTCAAATCAGTTATTGCATTTCGATTTGGTCATTGAACGAAGTCGAAATGCAATAGACAAGTCGAAATACAATTACCAATCTAAAAAGGATGCCGCTTCAATCACTATTGCAAATTAGTAATTAATAATCAATCAAATACTAAAAACCATTATTAGAGAGATTATTTTTAAAAAAATAGTTTAAACAACTTCATTATTTTTTTTCTTCAAATAAGTAGGATCATTTGGATATTTTTTTATTTTAACCAATGTCACAACTAAAATCATAACAAATAATAAAATAAAAATAGAGCTAAGGAAAATTCTAGAATTTTGTTCATTATTTATCCCCATTATTAGCTCATATATAGCCCAAATTATAACTAAACCTTGAGGTAATAAACCTGCTAAAATATCTTTTCTCATTTAAGACTGAATTGTTCTACAAAAATAAGAAAAATAAAAAAAACCTGCTTTAAAAAAGCAGGTTTTAAAATTTATTGAGTAACTAATTTTGTTTCATTTAAAATAGGCTCGTCTCTTAGAATATTAGTTGCAACTTCTAAAGAATTTTCTTTATCTTCAAAAATTGGTTGTTCTTGAATGAAAGCAGTTGTTGCTGGCGCTGTTTCTTTAGGTTTTGTATTATCAAATTTATAATTAAATCCTATTCCTAAAGTTTGTTTCACCTGTACTTTTTTAATCTGATCTTCATAGTATAATAGATTTACAGAAAGTTGAGCAGATACAAAACGGTTCACTTTCAAATCTAATAAACCTTGATAAGCAACATCCATATTTCCAAAATTCTTTAAATAATCTGCATAAATCCCTATACGGTTATCATAAGAAATTCCTTCCATGATTTGGAATTTATATCGTGCTCCTAAATAAGCTCCAAATTCTAATACTGCAGCATCACCATCTGCTTTCAATCCAAATTTACCTTTTTTCTGTAAATCTTTATCTAAAACAAATGTAGCTCTAGGTGTAAATGGATGAATATTTACTTGAAAATTTTCATTAGGCTTATAATCCAATCCTAAACCAAGACTTAAATATCCTGGAGCCATAATATTCGATATTTTCGTTCTTGGCTCAGTTGTGTAATCATAACCATTAGAAAACTGAGAATTAAAAGTCATTGCTGCTGCTGCATACCAATTATTCCCTATATTATATCCGTACGAAGAAGTTAGATTAATGATATCATTTGTTTTTCGTGTACCTTCGCCTTGATTTTTTTGTAAACCATATCCAAGAGTAACTCTATTATCCCAAATATTTTTACCTTTTGTTAAGTTAAATTCATAATCAAAACTTGCGTTAAGTGCAAAAGAGTTTACACCTCCTGCAACCCAATTACTAAAAGAGTTCTGAGAAAATAACAATGAATTATTACCTGATATATACCATCCTTCTTGACGACCATCAAATTTTACATCTTTTAGATATCGCCTACTATCTGTCGATAGATTACCATTTTTAACAGTTTGTCCAAATGACAATGAACTAGCTAAAATGGTAATGGCTAAAATGATTTTTTTCATAATGTTTTAAGTTATTATTATTAAATATATTAAAATATTGATTCTGATTTTAAATAGGTTGAATTTTCTTCGATAACATTTTGTTTAAATACTTGCTTATAATTATCTCTATTCAATTTAAATTGATCAATTTTTATTGGAGATAAAGGGATTTCAAGATAATTTAACAGTTCCTTTTTCTTTCGTTTTTTCTTCTTTTTGTTTTTACTGTCAAAACTATATGTTAATCCAACGCCTAGAGCTTGTTTAAATTGTATTTGTTTTATTTGATCATCATCATAAATCAAATTCAATGTTAACTGGGTAGACATAAAATTATTTATTTTCATATCTAATAAACCTGCATAAACAATATCTAGATTGTAAACTTTCCTTGAATAGTTAATGAAAATACCTATATTATTATCGTAAGCAACATTTTCAAATAATTTTAATTTATATCTTCCTCCTAAATAAGCTCCTATCTCAAAAAGAAAAGTATCTCCATCATTTTTTAAACCATAAGAACCTTTATATCTCAAATCTTTATCTGCTACAATTGTTGTACGTGATGTTAATGGTTGAAATGTTAATGAATAATCAGAATTAGGCGTATAATTAATCCCGAGTCCTAAAGTGATATATGCTGGAGCAAAAAGATTTGATAATTTTTTATAAGGAGTTACGGTATAATCATATCCTGCAGAAAATTGAGATCTAACATTAAGAGAAGATGATAAATACCAATTTTCTTTTAATAGATATCCGTAAGATGTTGTTAAATTGATATTATCTGCAGTTTTTCTTGTTCCATAACTTTTATTATCAATAAAACCATATTCCATAATTACACGATTATCCCAAAAGTGTTTCTTTTTTCTGAAATTAAATTCGTAATCTACTTTTGCATTTAACGAAACAGAATTTGAACCTCCGGCTAACCAATTAGAAAAAGTATTTTGATTAACTGTTAATGTATTTGTACCAAGAACTTGCCATCCATTTGCTCTTCCTGTAGTATCGATTTTAGATTTAAGATACTTTCTACCATCAATAATTAGATTACCACTTGTATCTAAAAATTGTGCAGATGAAAAAAGGGATAAAACCAAAAAAAATGTGGAAAGAATTAACCTCATCAAATAAAAATATCCTCGTGAAAATTTTAAATTATAGACAAATATATTTAATTTATTGTAAGAGCCTGTTTAAAAATCATCTAATAATTTCTAAACAGGCTCTTTTTTGCTATTATTTTATATAATCCCTAAAAAAATATTCTTTTTTTAATTATTCTGCCAACCTTTAAACCATTTCACTAAAGCATTTACCCAATCTTCCCTGTCATTTAAACATGGGATATAGATAAATTCTTCACCTCCTGCTTCTAGAAATTCTTCTTTACCTTCCATAGAAATTTCTTCTAAAGTTTCTAAACAATCAGCAACAAATGCAGGTGTACAAACAGCTATCTTTTTTACTCCTTCTGTAGGAAAATGTTCTAAGGTTTGATCTGTATAAGGTTTAATCCATGGATCAGATCCTAAACGAGATTGAAATGAAGTAAAATATTTATCTTCTGGTAGACCTAAATATTCAGTAACTAATCGCGTTGTTTCTAAACATTGATTACGATAAGTTTCGATTGGTAATTTACTTCTTTTAGCTGCTTTTATAGCCTTACGATCATGTCGTTCTGGAATACCATGATAAGAGAATAATAATTTATCATAATCCTCAGGTAAATTATCTTTGATAGAATCTCCTAAAACTTTAATATAATCAGGATGCTGATAAAATGCTTTTAAAAACTGTACATTAACGTCTTTAAATTTCTTATTTTGTACCTCTAAAACTTTATCTGCAACAGTTTCAGTTGTAGACATTGTATATTGCGGATAAAGAGGAACAACCAAAATATCTCTTACACCTTTATCATATAATTCTTGTAAGCCAAATTCTATAGAAGGATTTTTATAACGCATAGCTAATCCTACAGGAATATCTAATTGTTTTTGTACTTTTTCTCTTAAAATTTTTGAATATATAATAAGTGGAGATCCTTCTTTCATCCAAACTTTTTTATAAGCCTCAGCTGATTTTATAGGTCTTCTAGGTAAAACAAAAAGTTCGACAATCATTTTACGAATCAACCAAGGTGTATCAATCACTTTCTCATCCATTAAGAATTCTCTTAAATATGTTCTTACATCTTGGACATCTGTAGAATCTGGCGAACCTAAATTCACTAATAATATTCCTTTACTCATAATTCTTTTTATCTAAAAAAATATTGCGTTCTTTGTAACTGTAAAAGTACGTAGGATTATTTAAATTGTACTTTGTATTTTTATCATTTATATTTATATCATCATTTATATCATCATATATGTCAGATTTATTAAATCCTGATAAAGAATTTTATCCAGACGATGACCTTAGTCACGAAAACACCGTTCGTCCGCAGAGTTTTGATGATTTTGCTGGTCAAGCTCATATTTTAGAGAATTTAGAAGTTTTTGTAAAAGCCTCTAAACTTCGTGGTGAAGCTTTGGATCATGTTTTATTACATGGACCTCCGGGTTTAGGAAAAACTACATTAGCAAATATTATTGCCAACGAATTAGGCGTTGGAATAAAAATAACGTCTGGTCCTGTTTTGGATAAACCAAGTGATTTAGCTGGATTATTAACTAATCTTGAAGAAAATGATGTGTTATTTATTGATGAAATACATCGTATGTCTCCTATTATTGAAGAGTATTTATATTCTGCAATGGAAGATTTCAAGATTGATATTATGATAGAATCTGGACCAAATGCACGTTCTGTACAAATTGGTCTTAATCCTTTTACGTTAATTGGAGCTACAACACGTTCTGGTTTATTAACAGCGCCTTTGCGTGCCCGTTTCGGTATTAATTTTAGATTTGAGTATTACAATGTAGAATTACTTAGTTCTATTGTGGAACGTTCTTCTCGTATCTTAAATACGCCTATCGACATGGAAGCTGCAATAGAAATTGCAGGAAGAAGTCGTGGAACACCTCGTATTGCAAATGCATTATTACGAAGAACAAGAGATTTTGCACAAATAAAAGGAAATGGAAAAATAGATCAGTCTATTGCTGAATTTTCTTTGAAAGCACTAAAAGTTGATGATAACGGATTAGATGAAATGGATAATAGAATTTTATCTACCATTATCGAGAAATTTAAAGGAGGTCCTGTTGGTATAACAACTTTAGCTACTGCTGTTGGAGAAAATGGTGGAACTTTGGAAGAAGTTTATGAACCATATCTTATACAAGAAGGTTATTTGATGCGTACAGCTCGTGGTCGTGTTGCTACAGAAAAATCATACAAGCATATTGGTGTAAAATACCGTGGAGAAAATTCTCCGCAGACTGATTTATTTGATTTGTAAGGTTTTTAGAATCGTTTCGCTATCCATTTAATATAAGATTTATTGAGTAAAAACTATTTCGTTATCCATACTTAAATTATTTTACTAAGTATCTCATTTACAAAAAAACAATTATATTCGCAGTAAATTTAACAATAAACGAATATAGTTGTTGTTTTACGAAATTACACCGCGTTTTGTTTCGTGAAGTAACAATGTTAGCAGAAATAAACAAGACAAAAATATGAAAACAATTCTTATAACTGGAAATGGTTTCAATTATATGATTAACAGTTGGATTTAAAATATTCCACAAGAAAAAATTATACAATTAGGATTAACATCTAGTCAAGAAATACAAGCTGAAATCGAGCAAATCACTATTCTTTGGAAAAAATTCAATGATATATTTATTGAAATAAAACAAAATTTACCACAATTATCAGAAGAAGAATTAATAAGACTTATATATTCAGTTATTGAATTATTTTCTAATTTACCTGGATTAGAAAAAATTTTATCTGATGATAAAATAGATGATTTAAAAAATTTATTTGATTCTTTCTTATTAGATAAAATCCGAGAAATTGCAGAAGAATTTAAAAATCATCACGAATCTACTGGATATAAAAATATTAAAAAAATATTTCCATCATTTGGTAAAAAATTTAATGATGTAATTAACAATAAGAATTCCAAATATTTTAACATATTTACAACTAACTATGATGGCTTGCTTGATACTTTGTTAACAGGAGATCCAAGAGGTTATATATTTCACGATGGTTTTAGTCATTTTAACAATAATTTGTTATCTATAAGTGAAGAAAATATTAATTATAACAAATTAATTTGCCATATTCACGGTTCCTACTTATATAAACGAGAATTAGGATTTACTTATAAACTTAAAAATAATCTTTATAATTCTGAGCCAATTATGGTTTTTAATAATCCTGATTTTAAGGAACAAATTATTAGCCGTGATAATGTACTATCTAGATATTATTATATATTATTAGAAAGTCTAAAGACAGCAGATAACTTAGTAATTTTAGGTAATTCTATGAAAAATGAACCACATTTAAAGAAGATTATTTCAAAATATGGGAATCGCCCAGAATTAAATGTATATGTTTGTTCTACAAACCCACAAAAAATTGCAGATGAAATATCTAGTTCTTATCAACATAAAATAAATTTAGTAAATTCTAAAAATTTTATTGATGAAGATTCATTTATAAATTTTATTGATACTATAATATAGTTTACTTCAGCTAACATAGTATTTACGAAAAAACGGGCTGAAAGTAAACTTTCAGCCCATCTTTTTCCACTCGCAAAATTGCTTTTCTAAAAACTTAAGCCTAAATTAGTTTTAGAAAAGAGCAATTTGCTTGAACGTACGAACTTGAACTTCGTTCAATTTCTCCCCGTTCTTCGCTAATACTTTTTCATTGTACGATATTTATAAAAAAAACGCTTAGAAATTAAATCTAAGCGTTTTTTTTATTCTTGAAAATATGGTTTTACATTATTTACTTTTATATAATCTTCAACAATGCCATATTCATCGACATCAACAAATTCTAAAAAATCAGAATCTCTAATATGTTCCCACAGTAAGTGATTTTTATCGATATTTTTTTGTGGCTCTCTACCGAGAATATAATATTTACCTTTATTATTTTCTTCTAATTCAATCGCTTTTGTTAATGAAACAAATCTAGTTATATCATTCTCTAGATAATAATGCTTCTTTTCAAAATCAATAGTTTGACCAGCTAATGGAACACAATTCATTCCTAGAAAATCAACTTCAATAGGAGCGAATAAATTCTCAAAATTTTCCGAATTTAATGAAATTTCGATATTTACATTTGTTTCAATTCTCGGAAACAAATTTTCTTTAATTTGTGTATGAATACTAATTTCTGGTATAGTTTCCTCAATTATTTCAAATCTGTGAATATACTTTTCAAACAACTTAACAAAATTATCTCTCTGAAAATCGATATCAATTGATTTAGGTTGAGAAAACTGAATTATATTGTTAGAATATTTCGATAAATAAGATATATAGCTTTCAGAAACCCAATTACTTTTTAAATCTTTATTTGAAAAAAGTCTGTTATTAATTGTATTATCAAAATTCAAATCTTTCTGAATAGAGAGTAAGTACTTTTTAATTAAATTAAATCTTTCAGAATCCATCAAATTTTTAAAAACTGAAAGTTTCTCATTAGAAAAATTATAAAAATGCTCTTGACCATTAGACATAACCATTCCAATGCTAATCTTTTCATTTAAAGCAGCATTTAGAGTTATATATAATATTGAATAAATAGTTTTCATTAGTTTAATATAAATGATTGAACAAATTCTCTAAAATTAGTTTCACATTGACCTTTCCACTCATCAGTGAATAAATTATCAATGATTCTTTGTCTAATTTGCTCTATGTTAATGTTCCAAGATTCTGGAACTAAACTTAATATCTCATCTAATTTGTTTTCGCATTCTATTGTGCAAAGGTAGAAATTTTCAACCAAGTTATCCACAATTTCATTTATTTTCTTGTTTTTACCAAACAAAATTTTTGCCAAATCTGTTTTTAAAATTGAATCGTCTTCTGTTAGTTCTGCAATTCCATAATCTAAAAAACTTGTATTAAAAATATTAACGTGATCAATTGCATAAAAAAAATTTAATTTTTCTGGTGAAACATATAAAAGTAAATTGAAATTATTATGATTTCTATCTTCATTTGCCATCCAAATATCAAATAATGCAATTTTTAAAAAATCATTTTTGTCAGCAATCTTATCTCTAAATGATTTCTCTTCAAACATCGACATTGTTGTGTAATCAATCTCTTTGGAATTATCTAAATACAACGACCCAAAACATTCCTTTTCAAACCAACCTAGATTTAATTGAGGAAATTTTGTTAAATTTATATGTTCTGACTTTACTTTTATTAACGCAGTTTCTGGTATTTTAATTTCAAATATTTTAGCAAATTCTGCTGCAATTAATTCATTGAATAAATATTTAGGGAATCTATCATATTTACATACCCAATCATTTAAATCATTACAGGTAACCAATAACGGGGTACTACCTTGTGTATCGAATATACGATGAACTTCTTCAATTGTTTGAAGTATTTTCATTATTTGAATTTAGTTAATAATCTATAAACAAATATATTAAATAATAAGCATCGTACAACATCGGCTTGGCAAAATACCGGGTTAAGGGAGAAATTGAAAGTTTCTCCTTTTTTTGTCGCAACAACCTTTTATATTTATGAACTGAATATTATTTTATTTTTTTAACGTGTTCATGATTTCCAATTCCTTTTTTCATAAATTTAGAAAATAATAAAAGGCTGTTGCTTAGCTTAGTACAAAATTGAAAGTTTAGGCTTTTTAATCCGCTACTATCGCTAATAAGCGGTCCGTTGTGCGTAATTTTCAGCAAAAACAATAAATAACTAATAGAACTATTATGAGCGAATTTTCTTTTAAAGGATTCTCAGGTGCTAAACAAAATCCTGATGGAACTTGGATATGCGGTGGAGCATTTACTGGAGCTAAACAAAATCCTAATGGAACTTGGGTATGTGGCGGAGCATTTACTGGAGCTAAACAAAATCCTAATGGAACTTGGGTATGCGGTGGGGCATTTACTGGAGCTAAACAA
>DJDD01000076.1 GCA_002430925.1 Flavobacteriales bacterium UBA5933 | reverse complement strand
GTAATAATTACAACTTAAGCGAATAAAATTCTTAATTACATTTAATAATCTATATAAAATTCAAAATAAATTATTTATACTAAGTTTATTTTGAATTTTCGTCAGAAAACGAATAGGATTATGTAATTTTGCATACCAAATTTAACTTTAAACAAATAATAAAATGGAACTAAATAGAGAACGTCTATTAGAATTAGTACAAAAATATGGTGCACCACTATATGTATATGATGCGAATAAAATAAAATCGCAATATGAAAAAATGACTAATGCATTTTCTACTGTCAAACGTTTAAAGTTAAATTATGCATGTAAGGCAAATACTAATCTTAATATCTTAAAGTATTTCAAATCTCTTGGTTCAGGATTAGATACTGTTTCTATACAAGAAGTAGAATTAGGGTTAATGGCTGGTTTTAAACCAAAAGAAATTATATACACTCCAAATGGAGTTTCTTATCATGAAATTCAGCAAGTAATAGAATTAGGAGTACGTATTAATATTGATAATTTAACAGTATTAGAAACTTTTGGTCAAGATTATCCAAATTATCCTGTTTGTGTTCGTATCAATCCACATATTATGGCTGGAGGAAATGCAAATATTTCTGTAGGACATATCGATTCTAAATTCGGAATATCTATTCATCAATTACCACATATAAAACGTGTTGTAGAAAATACTGGACTACATTTAGATGGAGTACACATGCATACAGGTTCTGATATTTTAGATATTGATGTTTTCTTACAAGGAGCAGAAATATTATTTGAAGTAGCAGCAGAATTCAAAAACTTATCTTACATCGATTTTGGTTCAGGATTCAAAGTTCCTTATTATCCTGGAGCAGCAGAAACTGATATTGAATATTTAGGTGAGCGTTTATCAAAACGTTTCAATGATTTCGAAAAATCGTATGGAAAACCATTAACATTAATGTTTGAACCAGGTAAATTCATGGTTTCTGAAGCTGGAAGCTTTTTAGCTTCTGTAAATGTTGTAAAACAAACAACTTCTACTGTTTTTGCAGGAATAGACACTGGTTTCAATCACCTTATTCGTCCTATGTTTTATAATGCTCACCACGAAATAGAAAATATTTCTAATCCAGAAGGTCGTAGCCGTTATTATACAGTAGTTGGTTACATTTGTGAAACTGATACGTTTGGTACAAACCGTAAAATCAATCAAATAAGTGAAGGAGACATATTATGTTTCCATAATGCAGGCGCATATTGTTTTTCT
The DNA here is from genome assembly GCA_002430925.1 of Flavobacteriales bacterium UBA5933. Classification (GTDB taxonomy): domain Bacteria; phylum Bacteroidota; class Bacteroidia; order Flavobacteriales; family Weeksellaceae; genus Empedobacter. The sequence continues at coordinate 4,399 of DJDD01000076.1, read as the reverse complement.
ATGGCATCAAACTATAATTCACGTTTAAAACCTGCAGAAGTTTTATTAATTGATGATAAGGATTACTTAATTCGCCGTCGTGAAACAATTCAAGATTTAATTACTACAACAGAAGATATAAAATTCTAAAAATATACATAAAAGCTCAATCCTAGGATTGAGCTTTTATGTATATTTTTAGAAATGTTTTTTCTTACTAAAAAAAATAGTATGTATAATCTCTAAAGCAAGATTTTCACTAACACTTTTTTTATCATCATATTCATAAAGAATTTTATCATCTTGATTTTCTAAAGGAGTAAAAAAACGTATACTATTTGTTTGATTAAATAAATTATTTTTTATTAACTCATTACTCATTTTTATGGATAAATCTTGTTTATAAGTATGACTTAAATATTTATTTGTTTGATTAAAAGAAAATGATAACTTATTATTTTTATCAAAATTATCTTGAGCAAATGTTAATAATGGTAAAAAAATAATAAATAAATTTTTCATAATACAATATCAAATAATACTACAAGTTACAAAAATATCTGTTATACATTATTTTATTCTTTAAAAGCTTTCATACGTCCAACCATAATAATCATAATAAGTCCAAAACATGCAAACAATGCATAAGAATATCTCAGATCAAATAGTTCAGCTATATACCCAATTAACGGAGGTCCCATTAAAAAACCTAGGAAAGAAACACTAGATACTGTTGCTAATGCAACACCAGCAGCTCCTTTTGTACTTCTTGCAGCAACACTATAAACTGTTGGTACATTACAAGCAACTCCTAAACCTACCATCATAAAAGCAAGTGTACAAACAATAAGCTGAGGAAAAAAAACTGAAAGTAATAATCCAGATGACATAAAAAAACCACTAATTTGCATAATACGTTTCTTACCATATTTACTTATAAAATAGTCTCCAATAAAACGTCCTGTAGCCATCATTACCATAAAAGATGCATATCCTACAACTACTAAATTTTCAGGAGCCTTAACTATATCCTGAAAATAAACTCCACTCCAATCAAACATAGCTCCTTCAGTAGCCATACTTAAAAAACCAATAATACCTAGCTGAACAAGAACTCCTTCTGGTTTAGAAAAAAAAGATTTTTTTTCAGTTGTTTTTACTGCACCTGTTGAGTTTAGTAAAAACTTAGAATTAATCAACCAATTAACTATTATAATACAATAAATAATTATAAAATGTATTGGAGTGCCTATATTCAAATTCATCATTAATAAACCTATCAATGCGCCAGTAAAACCAGCTATACTCCATGCTCCATGAAAAGAAGACATGATTGACTTACCAAATATTTTCTCAACTTCAACCCCTTGTGTATTCACAGATATATTACACATATTTCCTAAGACTCCAAAAAAGAATAATGCTAATGCTAATTGATAAAAATTTTGAGCAAAACCTATTAAACATAAAATAAGAGGATAAATTAATACTGCTATTCGTAATACATTTCTACTTCCATATTTAGAAACTAATTTACCTGATAAAACCATTGTACATAGTTGACCAATTGGCATCATAAGCAACAAAGTTCCTAATTGTCCTTCAGTAATACCAAGTGCTTGTTTTATTGTAGGAATACGACTTGCCCAAGAAGAAAAAGCCAATCCCTGAGAAAAATAAAATAAAGAAACAGCTATTCTGATTCTATTTTTTTGCTGAGAAGTAAACTCTGTTGTCTGCATCAATGTTAATTAGAATAATTTTTGCAAATGTACATCAGATAATTTTTAAAAAATTAAGAAATTAATAGTTATACTTAAATATTAATAATTTTAGGCAATCCCTTCGGAATAGGCTTTACGTTGCAATCCCTATTGTGAATTAAGAAGTTAGAAATTGTAAGTTTTAAGTAATACATTTAATTCTTAAAAGTTGAGAACTGAAAAATTGAATCACATAAACACTAAACAATACTTAATTGTGAATGTTGAATTATATTCTACCTTTAATATTTTATTTTCTTTCCTCATCTAATGGTTCACGAACATATATTTTAAACCTTTCTTCAATTGCGCCAAATGTTTTAAAATTTTTTTTAACAATATTCAAAGAAACCATATTAGGTCCATTAGCATCATCCATGTTATCAGCTTGATAAAAATCTTCTTCCCAAAAACAGACTGGACACGTTTCTTTTATTTCGCTTATTGTAAGAAAATCACAGCAAGCACATTTTATTTTAATATTTTTATTGTCCAAATTTTTATTTTATTAGGAAAAAAATTAATTAATAATTTTTATATACATGATATGTTAGGAAAAAAAGGATAGTAAAGAACTCCCCATAAATTATTAAAAGAGTTTCCTATAATTAAATAATCATAATTGTCATTAAGTTTTAACTTTAATTTTTTTTCCTTTTTATCAGATACTACATATAAAAACTTATCACTTTTTTTAATAATATACATTTTATAACCTAAGCATTCCAATGGTTCTGACTGTTCTTTAAATTTTAAAGTATCTTTTTTATTTACAATAATTTCAGAACCTTTAAAAGCTTGTCCATTAAAAAACACTAAAATCTCATTTTTTTTCTAATGTATTTTTTAGAAGTATTTTCATAGTACCATTTTTCTAATTTGATATTTTTTTCAGTCTCATTAGATTTATTTTCATAAAAAACACTTACATTCTTATTAATATTACAATTAAACAAAATTAAAGAAATAAAAAATATATTGATGAATGCTTTCATCTCTTTTCCTTTTTAAGTTATTTAATCTCGACTGACTTGCATTTATAGTATTTATCATAGTATTTGTTTGTTCTTGTTTTTAATTCTTTGCCTCCTATACTTTAGTTAACCTTCTTCTTTATTTGCTCCATAAATCATAAAGTTATTAATATTATTAGGTGTGTTTGAACATTTGATTCTTCATCAAAAATATGTGGTACTCCTGCTACATAAGCAAACTAATAAGCTATATTTTAATCATTTACACCTGAATAAACTGTCTAATCAATAGGATTTCCTAATGTTGCTTTTCTAGCAGTTATTAAAATATTAATAACTAAGAAGGTATAAAGATTTTTTTAATAGAAATATAACTACTTTATAAAATAACCTAAGACAAACAAACGTTTACCTTTGATATTATTGTAAATTTGTGTTTGAAACATTATCCTTTAATCATAAACAATTTTATTTGAAAATTGATTTATTTGTATATAATTATTGCAACCATCAATTACAAAACTTTTACCTTTAGATAATGAAATTATTTTCTTTTGAATTTTATTATTTTTCTGAATGTATAATGAAATCGTTTTATCTAAAATTATTTTATTACTAAATATTACTTCCTTTTTGTTATAAACTTTTATAATATTATCAAAAGAACAAGTAACTCTTATTGGGGTTAAATCCAACTCATCGTCTGTTTTAATAATTAAATCTTTAAATATTTTTTTTTCATTTATATATAAAGAGACTTTATCTGAATTATAACAACTTCCAAATCGAATCATAAATTTATTATCCATGTTATTGTTGACAGTACATGATGATAATATTAACAATGCTATTATAATAATTAATCTATTAATCATCAGTCTTTTGTTTTCTTTTATTTATATTTTTATTAGAATATAAAGATTCAATCATTGTCAATTACCATTTGGTTAGCTTATTTCCTTGATTCGATTCTCCACGTTGATTTAGATCTCTCTGTTGATGCATAAGATTACCTGAATAATCATTAGTTAAAAAATTTTGAAAATGATTTCCAATCTTCATTATAGGTTTACCAAATGTACCAGATTGTATTTCATCTTTAATGTGTCTTAGTCCTGCTGAGTGGAATGTTTCATGCGCAACAGTAGTTCCATCGAGATTTTTATCTAAATAAACATAATTCTTCCCCCCCCTCGCAGCAAATCCCTTTATTTTTTCATTATTAGATAACTCTTCTCCATTTAAACTTACTATATTGTCAACAGTTCTATAAACATGATTATTACTAGCTATTTCAGATTTGTCGTTTGCTACGGTTATATTTATTCCAAATTTATCATTTTTAGAATCTCTTAAATATGTTATTTTTCCAACTAAGGAATTTATTATTCTTCCATTAATTCTTGTATCTGTTTATCAGATAAATCTTTTGAAGTATTATCAATAACTTTCCCTTTCACTGAAATATTTATTCCATTAATACTTCCATCTTTATCTTTATCCCATTCTATAATTATTTCTTTACCATTAGGGTCTGTAAATAAAATAGGAGAGTTTAAAGCAAAAGAATATGGAGCTATCCCATAATTCTTTTCCAGAAGCGGGTCAACATTAACGCAGAATCGTAGTTACGAGCAACATAATCGTAAAGATTGATGTCTAAACTCAGCTCTTCGTACGGTA
>DJDD01000075.1 GCA_002430925.1 Flavobacteriales bacterium UBA5933 | reverse complement strand
TTTCTACTGAGCCGATAGAGGGACTCGAACCCACGACCTGCTGATTACATATCAGCTGCTCTAGCCAGCTGAGCTACAGCGGCAAAAATATTTTAAGTTTTATATTTCAAATTTTAAAAACAAGAACTTTATTTCTGTGAAGAAGTATTGTTCCTTTTTCGTGGTGCAATATTAGGGCAGTTTTTTGAATCTCGCAAATGTTTTTTTGATATTTTTTACTTTTTTTTTGAAATTAATTACTTTATTTTTGATTTTCAGATTTTTATACTTGAAAAAAAATTACCAAATAAAATAAAAAAGATAATATTCTATTTACATTAGACTTCATACTTTTGTATACAATAAAAAATAAATGCACGCTTTTATACTAGTATTACAACTTTTCGGAGCAATTGCCTTGTTTATTTTAGCAATAAAATTACTAAGTGAAAATTTACAAGCTATATCTGGATCAAATTTTAAGAACACCTTAAATAAACTTACAAAAAACAATTTATCAACTATTTTTACTGGTACAGTTTTTACAACTGCTATACAGTCTTCTTCTGCTGCAAGTGTTTTTATATTAGGTTTTGTAAATGCTGGGTTTATCAACTTAAAAAAAGCATTTGGCCTTATCCTTGGTGCCAATATAGGTACAACCATTACTTTATGGTTGGTTTATTTTGGAATGAAGTTCGATTTAATAGAGATAGCTTTACCATTAATACTCATTGCATTTCCTTTTTATTTATCTAAAAAAAGAAATAGAAGGAAGATAGGAGGAATTTTATTTTCCTTATCTTTATTATTCTTTGCTTTATTTTTTTTAAAAAACTTTATTCCATCAATAGAAAATCATCAAGAAGTACAAGATTTCTTTCGTGAAATATCTCAACAAAGCATATTAACTAATGCATTATTTATTTTACTTGGAATTATCATTACAATTATTGTTCATTTTTCTTCTGCATCAATTACCATTGCAATATTATTCACAAGTAAAGGTTTACCCGCAGAATTAGCGGCAATGATTGTACTTGGTGCAAACATAGGAACAACATTTACAGCACACTTAGTAGCAGCAATAGGAGATAAATTAACAAAAATAGTCGCTATTTTTCATACTTTCTTCAATGTCGTTATTGCTATCATTTTTCTATTTGTAGGAGAATATTTATTGAAATTTATTCACACTAAAATTTCAACTAATTTACCTATACAATTAATCACTTTTGATACTATTACAAATATTTTTGGTGTTATTTTATTTTATCCTTTTATCAATAAAATAGCTATATTTTGTCAGAAAAAATATTTCTCTATCCATCAACCAAGCAAAAAATTTGAATTTTATGCTATTCCGTTTGGAACAAATTCTGACTTGTACAGAAATGAAGCAAATAAAAAATTATTAAAACTAGCAACAACTACTAAACAAGCTATATACACACTTGGTAGAATGATTACCGAAAGTGACGAAGATAAAATAATAGTTTTTAGAGAACGTATTTTGGAATTAGAAAAAGAAGGTGATCAGCTAGAAAAAGAAGTGAACGAATTTCTAAATGAAATAACAGAACTTGATTTACCGAATGAAAACACACTATCCATTTCTAAATTGATAACACTTTGTCATCATTTAGAAAGTGTTGGAGATATTGCTATAAAAATATCTTCTATACATCGCAAACGAAGAACTACAAATAGCTATTTTACGCCTAAAATGCGTCTATATTTAGTTGAATTTCAGGAAAATTTAGATCAAGCAACTCGAATTTTAAATCAGAATTTAAACGAGATGCATGAAGAAGTTTCTATAAAACAAGCCGAATGTATAGAAAAAACTATTAATACCATTTATAAAGAAGCTGAATCTAATTTAATGAAGACAATAGAAAAAGAAAAAATTCTTACTACAAGTGCTTTATTTTATAAAGATTTGATTCAGAATTATGAAATTTTAGGTGATCATTTATACAAAGCAAATAAAACAATTGTTGAGTTAAAAAATCAGTAATTTCTTTTATTCTTACTTATTTATTTTTTTGGGCAATCCCTTCGGGGCGTGCTTTTTCGCTGTATCTTTTTTGATTGGTCATTCAGCATAGTCATAATGAATAGTTCGAAAAGAAAGACCAATCAAAAAAGGATGTCGCTTCAATCTCTATTGCAAATAAATGAATATTAACAAATAGATTTCATTCTAAAAGTAATATCTTGTAAACAACTTTGCTATCCTCACATAACAAAAAACAATTAAATATTTATAAGAATGTCTAATATTTATAACTAATTTTGTAACTTATGAGAGTACACGAAGAAATTACACCAAATAATAATGTGATGAAGTTCGTATGTGACGTAACTTTAACACAAGGAGGTGTTGAATTTGATAAAAATTCAACAGCTTCAGAATCTCCATTAGCACAAGTTTTATTAACAATACCATTCATAAGAAAAATATTTATTACTGCTAATTTTGTAGCAATAGAAAAAATAGACGGTATTGATTGGGCTGATGTAAGTGAAGATTTAAAGGAGATAATTAACGACCATTTAGAAGAAAACGCTGTCTTAGTTGCTATGAAAAAAGCACCAGTTTCTATTTATGCAGAAATGACTCCTAACCCAGCTGTTATGAAATTTGTTTCTAACACAATGCTAACTCCAGAAATTATTGAAATAAAATCTAAGGAAAAAGCTGCTGGAGTTCCTCTTGCTGTAGCTATTTATAAAGAATATCCTTTTGTTGAGGAAGTATTTATTGTAGATAATTATGTTTCTTTGACAAAAAATGATTCAGAAGATTGGTCATTATGGACAATGGATGTTAGATCATTTATTACACATTATTTACAAGCTGGAGGAATTGTTTTTGATGAATTCTATGAATTTTCTACAGATGCACCAGAACATGTAGTTGTAAAAGCTCAAGAAGATTTTTCTTCTATTGAACAACAAATTAAATCCATTTTAGATGAATATGTTCAGCCTGCTGTAGCAAATGATGGTGGAAATATTGAATTAATTGAATTTGATGAAGAAACAAGAACTGCAAAAATGTTGTTACAAGGAGCTTGTTCAGGTTGTCCTTCTTCTACTGCAACATTAAAAAATGGAATTGAAGGTATTTTAAAAGAAATGATGCCTGATGTTGTTGATAATGTTGAAGCTGTTAATGGCTAATTAAAAAAATAACATAAAACTAAAAAAGCAGTATAATAAAATTATACTGCTTTTTTTATTTGTATTACTCAAAAACTAAGCGTCCTTATTTTCTTGAATTTTTACTTCTTTTTTATCCGCTGTTTTTTCAGGTTTAGGTAATAATGCCTTACGAGATAATTTCATTTTCTTTTTATCATCGTATCCTAAAAACTTAACGTCAATTTTATCTCCTATATTTAAAGCATCTTCAACTTTTTCTAATCGCTTATGCTCTATTTCAGAAATATGAACTAAACCTTCTACACCTTTAGAAATTTCTACGAAAGCACCGAAAGGTTTAATAGATTTTACAACTGCATTATAAGTAGCACCTACTTCAGGAACAAATGCAATTTGTTTAATTCTTTCTACTACTCTATCGATATTTTCTTGGATAACACCATTAATTTCAACACGACCTGTAGTTTCTTGCTCTGTAATTGCAATAACAGTTTCAGTTTCTTTTTGTAATTCTTGAATTACTTTTCCTCCTGGTCCTATTACTGCTCCAATAAATTCTTTAGGAATTTCTACAACTACAACTTTAGGTGCATTTGGTTTTAATTGTTGACGTGGTTCTGGTAAAGTTTCAAGTAATTTACCTAAAATATGTAAACGACCTTCTTTAGCTTGTAACAATGCCGTTTCCATAATTTCCATAGATAATCCTTGTACTTTTATATCCATCTGACATGCCGTAATACCATCAGCAGTACCTGTCACTTTAAAGTCCATATCTCCTAAGTGATCTTCATCTCCTAAGATATCAGATAATACAGTGAATTTACCAGATTTAGTATCTGTAATCAATCCCATTGCAATACCAGAAACTGGTTTTTTCATTTGTAACCCTGAATCCATTAAAGCTAATGTTCCAGCACAAACAGTTGCCATAGAAGAAGAACCATTAGATTCTAATACTTCTGAAACGATACGTACAGTATAAGGACATTCGTCAGGTAACATTTGAGCTAATGCTCTTTGTGCTAAATTTCCATGACCAACCTCACGACGAGAAGTTCCTCTTAAAGGACGTGCTTCACCTGTAGAGAATGGAGGGAAGTTATAATGTAAAAAGAATTTTTCATCAAAATTTGTTACAACGCCATCTACCATATTAGCATCTTTAGAAGATCCTAATGTTACTGTAGCTAATGCTTGAGTTTCCCCACGTGTAAAAATAGCAGATCCGTGTGTTGATGGTAAATAATCAACTTCTGTCCAAATAGGACGAATAGTTTTAGGATCACGTCCGTCTAAACGAATCCCTTCGTTTAAGATTAATTGACGAACAGCTTCTTTTTGTACATCATGGAAATAGATATGAGCAAAAGGCTTAACACGAGTTAACTCTTCTTCATCTTCTGCATATTGCGCTAAGAATTCTTCTTCTACAGCAGCAAATTTATCTCCTCTTTCATGTTTGTCAGAAGGAGTTTTAGCGATATCATAAAATTTATCATAACCATAAGCCCAAACTTTTTCACGAATTTCTTCGTCATGTGTCTCGTGGTTATATTCACGCTTAGGAGTTGATTTACCTACTTTCGCAGCTAAACTTTCTTGCGCTTCAATTTGTTTTTTAATTTCTGCATGAGCAAATTCTATAGCATCTAACATTTCACGCTCAGAAATTTCACTCATCTCTCCTTCTACCATTACAACAGAATCTTTAGAAGCTCCTACCATAATATCGATATCAGCTTGTGCTAATTGTTCTACTGAAGGATTAATCATTAACTCTCCGTTTAAACGGATAACTCGAGCTTCAGATATTAATGTAAATGGGATATCAGTAATTGCGATAGCAGCAGAAGCAGCTAAACCTGCTAATGCCTCTGGCATTACTTGTTTATCGTAAGATATAAGAGAAATCATCACTTGTACTTCCGCGTGGAAATCTTCTGGAAACATTGGTCTTAAAACTCGGTCAACTAAACGCATAGTTAAAACCTCATCATCAGATGGTTTTGCTTCTCTTCTAAAAAAGTTTCCTGGAATACGTCCTCCAGCATAAAATTTTTCTCTGTAGTCTACAGTAAGTGGTAAAAAATCTACACCTGGATTAGCTTCTTTGTTTGCTACTACTGTAGCTAATAACATGGTATCACCCATGCGTACAACCACAGATCCATCAGCCTGTTTTGCTAATTTCCCTGTTTCAATTGTAATTTCTCTGCCGTCTGCAAGAGTAATTTTTTCTGTGATCGCCTGTGGAATCATTCGTCTTCTTAGTATTTAATTCGTCTAAATTAAAGCCGTTTGCTTTAACCGTATTTTTATAAATGTATGTATCTTATTTGGATATTTCACAAAAAAAAAGGCAATTTTAACATAATTGCCCTTTTATTTTTTTCAAATTACTTACGTAATCCTAATTCAGCGATAATCGCACGGTATCTTGTGATATCTTTTTTCTTTAAGTAGTTTAATAAAGCTTTACGCTTACCTACTAATAATACTAAAGATCTTTCTGTATTAAAATCTTTATGATTTTTTTTCAAGTGCTCAGTTAAATGTTTGATACGGTAAGTGAATAGTGCAATTTGCCCTTCAGCTGATCCTGTATCTGTAGCTGATTTTCCGTGCTTTGCGAAGATTTCGCTTTTTACTTCTGTTGATAAGTACATGCCAATATTATTTTAATAATTCTTATGTATTGAACTGCAAATATACAAAAAAAAATAACTTCGTGTATAAAAAATAAAAGAGACTGATAGGTATTTCAGTCTCTTTTGAGGAATTAGTTTTTTTTGATTTAATAGATAGATAGAAAGTGTTATTTTTTGGAAAAGATTGTGTCTCTCTATTAAATCTTTGGTTTGTTTTAAATTCGTGGTAAAAACCACTAAATAGGTTAGGTAGTTAGGTTAAAAGCGGCTCGATTTTTCGGTAAAAAATCATTAATTGGTAATTAGAGAATATCATTTTAAGATTGATTACTACTTATAATTTGTATTTTCTTATTAGAAATTACTTTTATAGGGTAAACAATTTGTTTTTCCCCTGTATGTAGTATAAGTGATATATTGTCTATTGATAGTATAGTCCCTTGTATTTCATCATCAATAATTATTTTTTGACCAACTTCAAAATTTTTATTTGCATAAAATGATAATAAAATTCTGTAAACAATATCTTTTGATCCTAGACCAAATGCGATTGATATTGTTAAAAGTAAAGCGCCTATTATTAATGATAGATTATTTGTAATCAAATCTGTATTTATACCAGCTTGATTTAATGATGTTAAAATTGTAAAAACTAGTATTATATAGAATAAGATATTACCTACAACTGATGCTCCATTTAAATCTAAAGAATTTAATAAATTTTTAAGTAGGTTTTTTACATAATTGGCTAAATAAAAACCTCCTATAAATATTATTAATGCACTAAAAAATTGTGGTAAATAATCTATAATTCTACCTATCTGTCTAGATACTACTGTTAAACCAAAAATATCTGATCCTATTATTATTATTAATAAAAGAATAAATACTTTAACAAATTGTAGTATTATTTTTTGAGGATCAACTTCTAATGATGAATTTTTTAAAAAATCATTATTATTTAATGCATTTTTTAAATTATCTATTTTAGAAACTTTAAGTATATATTTCGTAAGAATTAATAATAATTTTAATAAAAAATATGAAACTATAATATATACTATTCCTCCTATTATTTTAGGAAAAACATTTACCATCTCTTGGTATAAATTTTCTAATAAACCAAAGTTTAAACCTATATTCATACTCTTTATTTTTTAATCTTTTTTATTTTGATCATTTTTAGTAGAATCTTTAGCTATATTAAAAAGACTACCAATTGCTTTTGGATATTTTACAGAAACTAATTCTGCTACATTCAATGTTAATTTAACTAATGCAATATCATCCAATACTTTTTGCTTAATTGTTTCTGGAAGCTTTTCGTTAGTTATAATAGTTTTAAAAGGATTTTCCATATTACAATTCTTTATAAATATTCAACAAACGATTTTTTGCTCTATTCAATCTCATTTTGGTTGCACTTTCACCAATACCTAAAGCATTACATAAATCTTTTATAGAAAAATCATCTTGATATTTCATTAATAATATAGATTTATCTTCTACATCTAATTTTGCTAAAGACTGGTTTAGTTTTTCAACTTTTAATTCAAATATTTCTTTATCATCAACTTCATTATCTTCATAATTTTCAAGTAAGTCTTCTGTTACAGAAAATTGTTTATGATTTTTGTTTAATTTCCTTTGAATATGATTAATACAAAAATTATATACAAAAGAATATAACCAAGTAGAAAACTTTGATTTTGCTTGATATGTTCTAAGTTTTAAAAATAACTTTACAAAAATATCATGCGTCATATCATGCGCTTCCTCTTTATCTTCAACAAAACTCCAACATTTGTTATAAATAACATCAGCATATCTATCATACAATACACCGAATAAATATTGATCTTTTGTTTGAACAATCTTCTCAACTAAACTGTCATCATCAAGATGTTCATTCGAATCTTTTGACATTTAACTTACTTTCATTATTATGACACATTAGAAATAAATAAGTCACTATTTTTTTTAAAAAAAATAGTGACTTATTT
>DJDD01000105.1:1544-8298 GCA_002430925.1 Flavobacteriales bacterium UBA5933 | reverse complement strand
ATTTCAATCATTCCTAAAATAAACAATAATAGCGAGCATAATGCTCGCTATTATTAAAAAAAAAAAAATTAATAAACTTGAAACACAATAATTAATCGATTGTTTTTCGATAAGCGTAATAAAATACTATCGGTAATATTGTGAATGAAAGAATAAGACAGATGATTAATCCTCCAACAATCATAATTGCTAATGGTTTTTGAATTTCTGATCCCATTCCTGTTGATAAAGCTGCTGGTAATAATCCCATAGATCCCATTAAAGCAATCATAACAACTGGTCTAATTCTACTTTTTACACCATGGATTATTGCTTCTTTCAGCTTCATTTTATGTTTTATATTATCTCTAATAATTCCTATTAATACAATTCCGTCAATCGTTGCGACTCCAAAAAGGATAATAAAACCAATTCCGGCAGAAATACCAAAAATAGTACCTGTAACCCAAAGAGAAATAAATCCTCCGATGAAAGCAAATGGCAATGTTAATGCTGCTATTGCTGTATCTTTTGCATTCCCAAAGTTTGTATAAAGTAATAGTAAAATTAATACCAATGAAATAGGAACAACCATTGTTAATTGTTTGGCAGCACGTTCTTTACTTTCGAACTCCCCTGCCCATTCCATATGGTTTTCTTTTGGTAGTTTAACTTCTTTTGCAACAACTTTTTTAGCTTCTTCTATTGTACTACCTAAATCTCGTCCTTCTATACTGAAACCTATACCTATATATCGGCTATTCCCTTCGCGGTAAATAAATGCCGGACCTGTTTGGTAACCAATAGTTGCTACTTCTTGTAAAGGAACACTATGTCCGTTACTAGTTGGAATAAGTATATTTCCAATTTTTTCTGGAGTATCTCTGTATGTTTTTTGGAAACGAAGAATGACATCAAATTGACGATCGTCTTCATAAAACTTAGTTGCTGCTTGCCCACCAATTGTCATTTCGATAACAGCTTGTACATCAGCAGTATTTATACCATATTTTGCCATTTGAGAATCACTTAAAACAATACGCAATTCTGGTAAACCAATGTTTTTGAATACATTTAAGTCTGTTATTCCATCGACTTTTCTAATTGAATTAGCTACTTTATTGGCATACTTTTCTAAATCATACAAATCATCTCCAAATATTTTTATAACTAATGAGCTTTTTACTCCCGCTACATATTCTTCAACATTATCTTGAATTGGTTGAGAGAAACCGAATGTTATCCCTGGATAATGTTCTAGTTTTTTTCTCATTTCTTGAATAATATCTTCTTTGGATACTTTTCTTTTCCAATCTTTTTCGTCTTTCAACTGAATGTTAAACTCGATATTAAAAAAACCTGTCGGATCTGTACCGTCATTTGGACGACCTGTTTGAGTTAAGATAAAATCTATTTCATCATTATTTTTCAGCATCAAGTCTTTCATTTCTTTTGTAAGACGTGTTGACTCTTGTAAATTTACACTATTAGGTAACGTAGCTCTAATATAAATGGCTCCTTCATTTAATTTTGGTAAGAATTCTGAACCATAATTCGAAAATCTAAATACACAAACACTTAATAATCCTATGAATAAACCTAATGTAAGTTTCTTGTTACGAAATGCCACAGAATACAGTCCAAATACTGCTTTTTGAAAAAATCGAGTAATAAAATTCTCTTTTTCTTCAATATTTTTTGTAAATAATAATTTACACATTGCAGGAACATATGTTAAACTCAAAATTAATGATCCTAAAAGTGCATAACCAAGAGTAAATGCTAATGGTGTAAACATTTTACCTTCTACTTTTTGAAAAGAGAATATTGGTAATAATGCAACAATTAATATAATAAGAGCAAAGAATATGTATGAAGCAACACTTCCTGCACTTCTTTTAATCACTCCCATTTTACTCATTTTAGCAAAACGCTCTGCTCCTACTTTGTGTTGCATTGTACCTAAAGCAACAAAAACAGTTTCTACAATAACCAAAGTTCCTTCTAACAACAATCCAAAATCTAATGATCCCATTGAGATTAAGTTAGCAGGTAAACCTTGTATTTTTAGCATAATAATAGCAAACAAGAAAGATAGAGGAATTACCGAAGCAACAATAACTGTTGATTTCCAATTATATAAGAAAACAAATACAATTAAAGAAACTAATAAAATACCTTCTACAATATTTTTAGAAACCGTGTGTACCGTATTATCAACTAATTTAGTACGATCTACAACTGTTTCAATTTTTACATTGCTAGGTAAAGTTCTTGTATTTAGTTCATCAATTTTTGCTTTTAAACTAGTAATAACTTCAGAAGGATTTTCTCCACGAAGCATAATTACAATTCCTTCTACAACATCGTCTTGTTTATTATAACCAACTTGTCCTAAACGAGGTTTATTAGAAATAGCTACATCTGCAACATTTTTTATAAGGATAGGAGTTGAACCATTCAGTTTTATAGTAATATTTCCTATATCTTCTATCTTATCTAATAATCCAACACCACGAACAACATAAGCTTGATCTCCTTGTTGAATTACATCACCACCAACGTTAATATTTGATTTAGAAACTGCTTCATAAACATCTAATGGAGAAAGATTGTAATTTTTTAGTTCTGTAGGATTGATTTTTATTTCATACGTTTTTTCTTCTCCACCAAAACTTACAACATCTGCAACACCTGGAACAGAAAGTAATTCTCTTTCAATAACCCAGTCTTGGATTGCTGTAGTTTCTTTTAGAGGTAAATCACTTTTTATAATATATCTAAAAATTTCACCTGTAGCACCTGATGGCGGTTCAATTTCCGACTCTGCTCCATCTGGTAAATCAACTCCATTCAATTTATTAGAAACATATTGTTGTGCATAGAAATCATCAACTCCATCTTCAAATTGAACAGTTACTACAGATAATCCAAAAAGAGAAATAGATCGAATATTAGACTTATGAGGAATACTATTCATTACTTTAGAAATAGGTAAAGTAACTAATTTTTCCATCTCTTCTGCACTTCTTCCTGGCCATTGAGTAATAATACGAGCTCTTGTGTTTGTTACATCCGGAAATGCTTCTATTGGTGTATTTTTTAATGCATAAACTCCTCCAAAAAGTAAGACAAGAATACCAAATAACACAAAGGTTGTATTGCGTAACGAAAAAGTTACGACGGCTTGAACTAATTTTTTCATGAATTTATTTATTTAATTCTTCGTAGATAAGTAATGCATTACTTGTTATAACCTTATCATTTGGAGCAAATTTTTCATCTACAAAAGTGTATTCTTCATTTTGACCAACTGAGTGAATACGTTTTACCTCCATATTACATTTGTCTTTATATACGACTACATATTCTTTATTATTATCAAATACTTTTGCATTATTTGGTACAGCAAATGCATTTCTAAGAATTGTTTCTTTATCTATAATAATATCAGCACTTAAACCAGGAATTAGATTAAGATCTTGATTTTCTAAAACAACTCTCGCTTTTAAAACATGTTCATCGTTATCAAAAACATTATCTATACGATCAATTTTACCAGTATAAATTCTATCAGGATAAGCCATTGTTTTCACTTTAACCAAATCATTAACATGAACATATTTTAAATTATTAGCATATATATTTACCATAACCCAAACTTGTTTTAAGTTTGAAATTGAAAATAAATTAGTTTCTGTATCAGCATTTATAGTTTGTCCTGCAGTTATATTTTTTTCAACAACATAACCATCTTTTGGTGCTAAAATTTGGAATTGACCATTTCCAACTGCACGATACATTCGTAAAGTGGCATTGATATTTTCTAAATCAATTCTAACAGATTTTAATTGATAGTCTAATTCTGTAACTTCTGGTTGAGAAGCTAAACCATCATTTAATAATTCTTTTTTAGTTGAAATTTGCTTTTGAAGTAAAGCAATTTGATTTTCAAAATTTCTTCTTTGTTGAGATAAATCTAAAACCTCATTTGATTTCACAGTTGCTAAAACTTGTCCAGCTTTTACAAAATCACCTAATTGGAAATTAACATTATCAACAGTTCCTTGTAGTAAACTTTTGTAAGCAACTAAATTATTTTCGTTGTATTCTACTTTTCCAGATAATGTTAATTGTTCATGAACTGGTTGTTCTGTAATAGGAACTATTTTTGTTGATTTTTGCAACTGTTCGTTCATACAGAATTTTTTTTCTGTTTGTGCTTCTTCTGTTTCTACTTTTTTTGTTTTACAACTTGTAACAAAAGTGATAATGCAAGCAGCTAAAAAATATAATATTTTCTTCATTGTTTTATAGGTCTTGTCCAACGATATAATTTAATTCTTCAAATGTATTTTGGTATGATTCAAGTATTTCTAAATAAGATTCTTGGGATTCTCTATAAGCTTGACTGAAATCTATAAATTCTAACAAGGTTACTTGTTTATTTTGTAGATGTTTTTTATAGTTTTCAATCATTTTTAATTGTTCATCTTTATCTAAATCTTTCCATTGATTAAGCATTGTTTCTAATTGCGATAATTGATTTTGAATTCCATCAATAGAATTATCTAATTCATAAGTCAAACCATCTTTAGAAATTTTTTGTTGATCAACAGATAATTGTGCAGATTTAATATTTCCTTTATTTGTATTAAGAATAGGTAAATCCATGCTAACTCCTACTCCGACAAAATCACGCATAATATTACCTCCACGATCGTAATTTACTTGAAAAGTTAAATCTGGAACTCGTTGAGCTTTTTCCAACACTAATTGTTTTTCAGCTAAGCTTATTTCATTCGCTTGGCGTTTTAATCCTATATTTTGTTCTTTAGCTAATTCTTTAACATTTAATGGTATTGGTTTAGAAATAGTATTAAATATTGAAAAATCTATATCTTCTGTTTTTAATTCAGGATTTTGTGTTAAAAGACGAAGTTTTGTTAATAATTCTAATTCATCCTTATCTAAAGAAACTTTATCTTTTTGTAATGAAATTAATTCTGTTTGAAGTCTATAAAAATCAGCTTTTGGTACATTTTTCAAATCAGCTTGTCTTTTGTATTGAATATTCATCTGAGAAAATAAATCTATACTATTTTGTAACTGATTTTTTTGTTCATTAATTTTTGCTAAAGAAAAATAAGATTGACGAAGTTCTTTTTTTAGTTCTCTCATCAATTCTTCGTAATCAAAAAGTGCATTATTTTTTTCTAATTGTTTAATTGCAACTCTCTTTTTACGCTTACCTGAAGTTTCTATTAGCTGATCTAATTCTACTGCTACTTGTTGATTTTTACCATATTTACCAATCAAATAAGGTTGTTGTTCTACATTATAAGTTTTCCAAAGATTAACTTCAGAAATACTCAATGTAGGATTACTCCATAATTTTTCTTGAACTATTTCTGCATCAACCTTATCTATGTTGTATTTGCTAGCAATTAATTCATAGTTTTTTTGTAAAAATGCTGCTTCCAGATTTTCTAGTGTAACTTTTTGTGCTTGTGTTTGGGCACATACTGTCATTAAAACAGCTCCTAAATAAATTGCTTTCACTTCAAATTATTTTAATAAGACAAAAATAGAATTCATACATTAACTTTAGTTTTAATGTACATTAAAATTAGATTAGATTTTTGAATTAATAAAATTTATCTTTTTATAAATCAGCAAATTATTTTCACTATTGTTCCCTTTGGTTTATTACTAGATATTTCCAAATCAATATCATGTAAAGTAAAAATAACATTAGCCATTGATAGACCTATTCCTTTACCTTGATAATTTATTGCATTTTTACCTCTATAGAAGTTTTGTTTTATTTGTTTCAAATCCTCCTCTATAATTCCAATACCCTGATCACTAATATGAATTTGTAACCTATTATTAATTTCAAGAAACTGTATTTGTATTGGTTTATTATCAGAATATTTTATAGCATTTCCTAAAATATTATTAAATGCTAATTCTAATAATTTTTCATTTCCATGAATAGATAATAAATGATTATTTTCTACTTTTATATCTACATTAATATGTGCCTGATGATATAAAATGGCATTTTCTATAACTTGCCAAATAACCTCATCAATACGTATTTGTTTAAATTCAAAATTTGTTTTTACACCAGATAGTAGCATCATTTGATCTAGTGTTTCTTGCAGATCGTTTGTATACTGCTTCAACTGAATAATAACATCTTCATACTCTTCTGATGTACGTTTTTTTGTATTTGTAACTTCTAAAGTTCCTAATAAAGCTGTTATTGGTGTTCTCAATTCATGAGAAACATAATCAATAAAATTTTTCTGAATTGTAAATGTTTGAGTTATTCGATCAATAAAATGATTATAATTTTTTACTAAATCTTCTATTTCTTCGTATGACTTTTCTAATTTTAATGGTTTATTAAAATTCTTTGCATCTCTCTCCTTTATCTGTTGAATAATTTTGATAATAGGTTCATATGCTATGTTAGATAAATAATTAGAAAACACATATATAAATAATGTTCCTAATACAGAAACAACAATTAGAATATTTAATAACGATTTCATCTGTTCATCAAGTTCATCCTTAGATTCTCTAGTTATAACGACAAAATCACCTTGATTATCCAAATAAAAAATCCCATTATAAAAATAATCATCAGTTAATAATTGTACACTTTTATCCCTACGAATATCTTCAATAAATTTCTCTGTTATATTAGAATCAGAAGTCATATTTCCATTAAATCGTTTATTTAAAGAATCTATAACTAATATAT
>DJDD01000105.1:0-1434 GCA_002430925.1 Flavobacteriales bacterium UBA5933 | reverse complement strand
TCTATAACTAATATATTTTTTTTAGAAATTTTTCTCTGAAGTTGAATTTTTATACTATTATGTTCTGAATTTGTTACTTCATCTTCTTCTAAATAATAAAGGGCTGCTAAAAGAGATTTACTTTCCAAAGATTGAAATTCTTTTTTTACCATTTGATTATAAAAAAGAAAATAAATGACTACTGAAACAATAAAAATAACAATACTAAAAATTGCTACATAATAGATAGATAATCGATGCTTTAATTTCATGTAAATTAAGATTTAAACATATATCCAACACCTTTTACAGTATAAATATATTTATTTCTTTTTTCTATTTTATTACGTAAATAAGAAATATATACATCAACAACGTTCGTGTGATTATCAAATGTTATTCCCCAAACTGCATTTAGAATTTGAATTCTTGTTACAGTTTTATCTATATTTTCTATCAAATAATTAAGTAGTTTAAATTCTCTGGGAGATAATTCTATTTCTTCATCATTAATAGAAACTTTATATTGATCCAAATCTATTTCTAATTCTCCAAAAATCAATTTATTCGAATTATTTTCTTGTTGACGAAATTGATTTCTCCTTGTCAAAGCTCTTATTCTTGATAATAATTCATCAAAATGAAATGGCTTAGTTATATAATCGTCTGCTCCATAATCCAATGCTGTAATCTTATCTTGTGTAGAATTAAGAGCACTTAACATTAGTATTGGTGTAAATATTTTTTTATATCGAAGTGTTTGTACAAGCTGTATACCATCCATCGCTGGTAACATGATATCACAAATAATCAAGTCGAATTGAATATTTAAAAAATTTTCTAAAACAGACTCTGCATTTCTGCATAAAGTAACTAAATGATTATTTTCCTCTAATCCTTTGATTAAAAAATCACTAATTCTTTTATCGTCTTCTATAACCAATATCTGCATTTGATATGTTTTTACAAAAATATTTCTTTTTAAAGAAATTATTAATTGATTTTTTGTATTCTAATTAAACTCTAATATAAGCCATGAAATTTGATTTTGAGATGAAAGAAAAGTAACTTTGTTGAGAATAAATAAAAAATTATTAAATGAAAAAAATATTCATACTTTCTGCTATAATATTTGGATTATTTTCTTGCTCTACTAACAAGAAAACAAAAGAAAAACAATTGACCGAAAACAAAGATTTGAATTATGTAAAAAATAGTTTAATAATAAATTATGATCCAGAAATTGGTAATGAAGAGTTATTAAAACAAATTGAAAAATATGGTGCTAAAATTGATTATAAATATGAAAATTTTAATTCTGTTGCAATTACAATCCCTGAAAATAAAAAATTAGAAGATGCAGAAAAATTCTTTAAAAATGTAAAAGGTGTTTCTCTTATTTCTAAAAATTATATAATGAAATTAGATTAAAGTGAATATCAAATATTCACTTTT
>DJDD01000108.1 GCA_002430925.1 Flavobacteriales bacterium UBA5933 | reverse complement strand
TGAGACAGCCTCTTTTTTTATATAAAAATTTTAAATCATCTCTGTTTATGGATTTTTGTTAAGCATTTGATTTATTATTATTCATTTGCAATAGTGATTGAAGCGACATCCTTTTTTGATTGGGCATTTCGGCTCCGTTCATTGATAAATAAAAAATCCAATGCCAATCAAAAAAGATACAGCGAAAAAGCACGGTGCGAAGCAATTGCCCAAGAAAAAAAAGAACTTTAAAAGTTAAAACCTTGCTTGTACCTGAACACTACCTACATGAATTGTTTTACTGACTTCTGTTTTTCTTCCATCATACGATATGTTTAATTGTAAAAAACGTGTTAATTGTCTTTGCAATTGTAATTGCCAAACAAAATTATTACCAGATCTTAATCCTTCCATCATTTGATTTCCGACAATAGATTCTTGATTTCCAATAAAACTATTATGAATGTAACTAAAACTTCCCGAAAAAGTCATTTTATCGGAACTATTCCATTGAATTTCTGTTCCTAAATCTGATTGATTAAGCTTTTCTGTTCCTACTATATTTTTTTTGTTTTGAAAATTATAATATAATGAAGCAATTAGCGATTTTTCTGTTTGGTAAGTTAATTTGGGAGAAAATCGAATGTTATGCAATGTATATCTTCTACTCAAATATAAATCAGAATTACTATTAATTTCCATATACTCAGAATCAAAACTAGCAATAAAATTTTGCATAATTCTGTAACGTGTTTGTAATAAATAACTATCGCTATCTCTATATTCTGAACCTGTATAAATGTAGGTTTGTGATTGTTGTTGATTGTATATAAAATTGGTCGACCATTTATATTGTGTACCTTGGTTAAAGAAAATTGATGAACGAAGCGTTCTCGTTTTACTTAATATTTTTGATGATTTAGTAAAAGGATTCCATTCTAAAAACTCACCATTTTTGCGTAATGAGTTTGTCGCAGAAATATTTTGTGTAAACAACCATCTTGATAAAAATTTACTTTCTGGATTGAAGACTTGACTTGGTCTAAAATTTAATGTAAAATTGAATTGATTCTTATTTGTACTAATATATTCTACTGTATTGGTATAAACACGAATGTAATTTGCTTGATCTATAAATTCTGCTACTTCAAACTCATCCATTTGTTCTATACCATCTCCATTATAATCGGTCCATTTATAAATTCCCATTCCGTCGGAAACTTTTACGTATTGAAATTCTCGTTGAGGCTCGACTCCACTACCTATCTCGTAATCAACGTTTATTTTAAAACCTTGATTGAAAAATGTTTTATACCATTTTATATTTCCTGTAAGATAATCTTCTGTAGAGTTTTCTAAATAATTATAATTAACCTTTCTGAAATGAAAGTTGGTTGTTAATTGATGATCTTGTTTTTGAATTAATACTGAATTAAAAATAATCCCTTTGCTACGCTGAATATTTTGCCAGTTCCCTAAACGAACAGAATCATCTTTCCTTTGGTAAATAGTTAAATCAATTTTATGCCCTAAGGAATCAGCAAAACCTCCTTTTAATTGATATTCATTCCAGCTAAAACTAGAACTAGATTTAGTTGTAATAGACATGACATCTTTAGTATCGATTTCGTTACTTTCTCCCCAAACTCGAGCTCCTATCCAGAATTTTTTGTTTAAACTTCTTTTTTCATCAATCAAATATCTTGTAAAAGCAGTATTTTCTAATGTCCCATTGGTAGATAAAATATTTATTCGACCAGTTAATTCATCTTTTTTAGAAATATATTTAGCTTCAACTTGATTTCTTATTCCTTTATAAGTCCCTTCATTTTCTAAATAATCAAGTTTATATTGGGATGTAAATTTTTCTTTCCATTTTGTTGTTAGTTTTGCTGTAATATAATTTTGATTAGCATCTGATAATTCTTGCTCTAAATTAAAATCTCTTGCGAATTCAACAGCTCTGAGGCGAGTAGAACTTTTGTAGTTTTTACTAATATAATTCCATTCAACAAATGGTGAAATTTTCCAATCTTTATATTTAAAATCTTTTTCTCCATAAACTCTTGTAGCAATTCCAGCGTTATTATTATCATCAATAGAAGAAAATAAATTCTGATCATAATTACTTAATCCAATATTAAAACCAATATTTCCTTTATTTTTTAGTTGATATTCTCCATTTAAAGTATAGATATTAAGTTTTGTGGGAGCTACTAATTGTTTTAAAGGCTCATAATCACCTTGACTAACTCCTGCTACAGGTTCTGAATATTGATATATTTTCCCATTTTCATTTGTATTAACTTGATTATAATTTCCTTGATTTGCTCCAACATAAGTAAAAGTAACTTGATATAAATCTCCATTAGAATCAGTTGTATATACAAATATATCTGTATTATTTACTGTTTCTTTTTTATAAAGAATTTTATTAGAATCATAGGTTGTAAGTTCTGCTGCTACAGTATACATTTTACTTGTGTCATTCCCTGCATTGGCAAGAATTTCTTTTTCCGCGTTTGATAAATCATTCCCTAAAGAATTATTTTTAGAATCTGCCAAAGAATAAAAATAACCAGATAATTTTAGATTTTTGGATTGATATTCTGCTCCTCCATACAATAACGTTTGAGAATAATTTCTCGAATTATATAAATATTCAACATATATCCTTGTATTAGAAGTAATCAATCTATTGGAAGTAAAAGTAATTTCCCCTGTATTATAATTAATTATATAATCATTTTGCTCACCTCTGTCAACTTGTATACCATCAATATAAACCTTTTCACTTCCAGAAATTACAATAATATAAGTTTCTGAGTTTTTACCTGACAAACGATAAGGACCTTGATTACCATCTTGTCCTGTAAAACTCATTTTCATAAACTCTCCACGAGTAATACTTCCTGTTACAAAAATATTTGTGGTCGAATTTTCCTTTTTTAAAGTTGTTGATAATTGTATTCCCGTTACTTTTTGACTAAATGGATTGAAAAAATCGTGATTTTGATCTGTATTAATATCAATTTGACCAGCTCTTATTTTAGAACTTTTTGTAGCTAATTCAATATATACCTTATCAAACTCTTGTAAATTTTGTGTATAACCATCAGATTCTATAGGAACATTATTGTCTGCAATTGCAGCATTAACTGTAATATCGTCAGATAATTTACCTGATAATTCTAAATCTAAAGAAGATTGTACCGAAGCGCTTTGATTATTACCAAAGCGTATTCCTCTTACCATTGTTCCTTTACTATTTAATCCTTCAAAAACATCTCTATTCTCTTGTTTAGAGTTTGGTTCTATTTGATGATATATATCTACCGGTTTTTCTTCTCCTATTATTATTGATGGATTTTTTGCGTAATAAACAGATTCTACAAGTTTAGGATTAATAAAATAATTAATTTTTACCATTTGTTTCGCTAAAGATGGTTGAAAATAAATTTCATTTCTTTCAAAATTAATGGTATATAATTCTGATGGAATAGGATTACCTAGGGAATCTAGAATTTTAAATTTCTCTTGTAATATTCCTTTGTAAGTAAGTTTTACCGTATCAGCAACCAAAAGAGAATCTTGCTTAAAATTTGGATTTTTCCATCCTAAATTCTGAGCACTCAAAAAACTACTTGATAAAATAATTAATAAAAAGAATAAAAATCGAAACGACAAAAGTTTTTTTTTAACTGATAACGAAATAATAGTTATAAAATTTTATCATATTATATTTATATAATGAAGCTGTTTAATCTTTTACTTAAAATTAAAATTTATTGTATAGTTCCATTTTGATTTTGAAGAAGAATTGTATTTTTTTAAATATAATTTGTGTATTTATTCTATTAATAAAACTGTTATTTCATACCTGTTGTGCATTTTGA